>JBBSAN010000192.1:0-10002 GCA_038252265.1 Chloroflexia bacterium | reverse complement strand
GGTGATCGGGTTGGCGGCGCGGCACCAGCAGCCCAACTTAGCTGCTTGGCAACGCCGCTTGGCCTAGGCGTTCGATCACGCACTGCACCGGGCACCCGCGCCCGCCCCGCAGCACCTCTAACGGACTTTGCATCAGCCGTGGATCAGGCGCCCCAATTGGAGCAGGCGGCTGCGGATGTCAGGCCGGGCCGTTTCCGGCTGGCCGACGGTGGTACTGACCGGGGCCACGGCGTGGGCGCTCGCCAGGGCGGGGGTGGCGTTGATCTGTTTGGATCCGGGTGGTTTGAAAAGCGATGGTTGGCCCACTATGGCCTCCATTCACGTCGCCGGAACTTCAGCGACGGCCCGGCTCGTGACCCGCTGGCAGCGATGATACGGGCACATTCCAGGTCTTAACCTGACTTCTACACGACAGGCGGATCTAGGTATCTATTATAGCATTTTACCGGTGCCGGGGGTACAGCCAAAGGGAGTACCCCCGTTATCATTAAAGCACAAACGTCCCGATGGGGGAAGCGACTAGCGTTACATCCATGGCTACAAGACCGTGACAAAATGGGGAGAATAAGATAGGGAGGAGGGATGCCTGCGGGTGCAAATGCAGTTGGTGATGACAGGCTGGGGGTTCGGCTCCCTGCTGCGGGATGCAGACCCCGACAGCAGGGAGCCAGGCCTACCCGGCGGGGCCGAGGCGGACCACGACGGTGTGCGTGCCGGAGGCCGGGTCGAGGGGGATGCGCCCGCCGGGGAGGGGCACGTCGTCCAGCAGGACGGCGGCGACGCCGTGGCCCACGCCCGCCGCGTTGTCCACCGTGATCTGGTAGGTGGCCTCGCCGTGGCGCACCTGGGCCGAGAAGCCGGGCCAGGAGGGCGGGAGGGTCGGGTCGAGGCGCAAGTCTCCGCCCTCACGGCGCAAGCCCAGGATCGACTCCAGGCCCAGCCGGTACATCCATGAGGCCGATCCGGTATACCACGTCCAGCCGCCCCGGCCCAGATGCGCTTCCTGGGCGTAGACATCGGCGGCGATCACATACGGCTCGACGCTGTAGCGATCGCGGCTGGCCGGGTCGCTGGCATGATGGATCGGGTTGAGCAGGCTAAACAAGTCATGGGCACCCGCCCCATCGCGCAAGGCGGCGCGGGCCACGCCGACCCAGATCGCGGCATGGGTATATTGCCCGCCGTTCTCGCGCACGCCGGGGACATAGCCCTTAATGTAACCCGGATCGACCGGGGACTTGTCGAAAGGCGGGGTGAAGAGGAGCACCAGTTGATCCTCTGGTAGGACCAGATGCCGGGTGACCGACTCCATCGCCTGGGCTGCCCGCGCCGGGTCGGCAATGCCCGACAGGACGGCCCACGACTGGGCAATCGAGTCGATGCGGCATTCGGTGTTCTCGTGCGAACCGAGCGGCGTGCCGTCGTCAAAGTAGGCGCGGCGGTACCATTCGCCATCCCAGGCCGATGCTTCGAGGGCGGCCTGGAGGCGGGCGATCTCGGCCTGGCACCAGGCGGCGCGCTCCGTGTCCCCCCGCGCCTCGGCCAGGGGAGCAAAGCGGCCCAGGGTAGCGGCGAGGAACCATCCCACCCAGACACTTTCCCCGCGCCCCTCGATGCCGACGCGGTTCATACCGTCGTTCCAGTCCCCCGCGCCCATCAGGGGCAGGCCGTGGGCACCGGCAGTGGCCCCGCGCTGGAGCGCCCGCACACAGTGTTCGTAGACGGTGCCGGTCTCGTCTGACACGCTGGGATAGCCGTAGGAGTCTTCCTGACCGGGGGTGAGCAGGGGCGCTGCGAGGAACGGCAAGACCTCATCCAGCACGCTCGCGTCGCCGGTCGCCTCGATGTAGAGTGCCGTCACATAGGGCAGCCAGATCAGGTCATCGGAGAAGCGGGTGCGTACGCCCCGGCCTGTCGGCGGGTGCCACCAGTGCTGCACATCCCCCTCGCCGAACTGGCGACCCGCCGCCCGCACGATCTGTTCGCGGACCATGCCCGGCGCGGCGTGGACCAGCGCCAGCACGTCTTGCAACTGGTCGCGGAAGCCATAGGCCCCGCCGCCCTGGTAGAAGGCCGAGCGCGCCCAGATCCGGCAGGCCACCGCCTGGTAGAGTAGCCAGCCGTTCAGCAGCAGATCCAGAGCCGGGTCGGGCGTTTGCACCTGCACGGCTTGCAGCACCATGTCCCAGCCATGCCGGGCGGCGGCGAGGGCCATGTCCACGGCGGTTGGCTGGGGTGGATCGTGGGTCGTGCCGTCGTCGCGGAAGCGGGTGAGCAGCGCCTGGATCGCCGCGGGATCGGCGGCTTCGCCCAGGAAAAACGCGACTTCGACCGTGCCGCCCGGCGGCAGATCGAGCGTGACCTGAAGCGCGGCACACGGGTCGAGGCCCGCCCCGGTGCGCCCGTCGAGGGTAGGGGCAGCCAGCCCGGCGGGGGCGGCAGGGCTGCCGTTGCGGCCCAGGAAGGCGGCGCGGTCGGCGGTGTAGCTGCTGACCGGGAGCGTGGCGGCGGCGAAGGCCACCCGGTCGGCAAATTCGTTGTTGTAGGGATTGCGGGCCAGCAACGCGCCTGCCTCCTCATCCCAATTGGTGATGACGAAGCGGGCCGACGGATCGCGGGTGACACCCATCACCCATTCGACATAACTTGTGGCGGTGATGCGG
Source organism: Chloroflexia bacterium (assembly GCA_038252265.1). Taxonomy (GTDB): domain Bacteria; phylum Chloroflexota; class Chloroflexia; order QHBQ01; family JAICKM01; genus JBBSAN01. Next base: position 7,339 of record JBBSAN010000192.1, on the reverse strand, counting down.
CGGGGCGCGGTCTCGCGGTTCTGGAGCTTGAGCCAGGCGATGCGTACCGGCGCGTCGGGCGGGACGAAGACGGTCAACTCGTGGGCGACACCGTGGCTGGTGTGAGCATAGACGGTGTAGCCGAAGCCGTGGCGGATGGTGTAGTGGGCATCCTCCCGCATCGGCAGGGGGGTAGGCGTCCAGCATTCGCCGCTGCTTTCATCGCGCAGGTAGATCGCATCACTGGCCGGGTCCGATACCGGGTCATTGGACCAGGGGGTCAGGCGGTTTTCCCGGCTGTTCAGCCACCAGGTGCTGCCCAGCGTGCTTTCCGATACCAGGCAGCCGAATTCGGGGTTCGCCAGGACGTTGCTCCAGGGGGCCGGGGTCCAGGCATCCGTGCCCAGGTGAATGACGTACTCACGCCCATCGGGGCTGAACTCGCCCAGCCCGTTGCTGAACCCGGGATTGGATGAGGCGCGCGGAGCCTGGGCCGCCCGCGCTTGCAGCGGGGGTCGGGTGGCCGGGGGCAGCCGCCTGCTTCCATTCGTCGCCGGAGGTGGGAGAGTAGGAGGCTCCACCCCCCCGGTCGCCTGGCTCCGCTTCAGTTGCTGGGCCAGCGTGCCCCGGCGTCCCAGCAAGACGGCGCGGGCGGCAGTCCGCAGCAGGATCTGGTCGGCTTCGGGCATCGTGTCGGCCCGGCGCAGGAAGACGCCGCCCGGCTTGTCCACCTGGCCCGCCGCTGCCCCCCGGCTCAACAGGGCGCGCAACTCGTCGTGGACCGGTTGGACATAGCCCTCGCTGTAGGCGTTGAGGATGACCAGATCGACCGCGAAGCCCAGCACCCGCCAGTAGTCGTGGGCTTCTACCGCCTCCTGCACCAGCGGGATCTGAATCGGGTCGCTAATGACGACCAGCAGGATCGGCAGGTCGCCGGAGATGCCATAGGCCCACAAGCCCGGCTGGCCGCCCGTGTTGCGGGCCAGCACCTCCGGCGGGGGGCGCAGGGCCGGGTCGGGAAAGAGCACCCGGCTCGCCAGCCGTTGCGCCCGCATGGCGGCGGTGGGGGTGAGGTTGCGCTGGCCGAGCAGGATGCGGGCCGAGGTGGCGGCCAGGCGCATGGCCCGCGCCCCACCTGCCGGTTGGCCGTAGGCCTCGGCCAGGGCCAGGGCCGCCGCGCGGGTGGGGGCCAGCCCGGTGGCGAAGGTGAGCCGGGCGGTCTGGCCGGGGGCCAGGCGCACGCGGCGGCGCAGGCTGATGATCGGGTCGAGCACCGCACCCACGCTGCCGCTAAGGGGTTCGCTCGTATACAGCGCCAGCGGTTGGGCCGGTGTGCTGCCCCGGCCCAGGAAGCGCGCCCGGTCGGTTTCGTATTCCAGCACGCCACGCTCGGTGCCGTCTCCCGACACGACGTGCATCAGCCAGGGCGGGTCTTCTTTGTCGGAACGCGGGCGACGGGTGGCGAGCAGGGCGGACGCCGCCGGGACGAACTCGGTTTCCACGAACAGCTTCTGGAACGCCGGGTGGGCCATGTCGGCCTCGATGGGGGCCAGGACGACCTCGGCATAGCTGGTGACTTCGATCTCGCGGGGCCGGGCCGAGCGGTTGGTCAGCACCAGACGGCGCACCTCCACGTCGTCTTCCCCGCTGATGACGATCTCGGTATGCGTTTCAATGTCCTCGTCGCGCCGCCAGAAGACGGCCCGCTCGGGGGTCCATTGCCCGCCGTAGTTCTCGGCCTGCCCGCCGCAGGGCGCGTACCCCGCCGACCAGACGTGGCCGCTCCGGGTGTCGCGCAGGTAGGTGAAGGTGCCCCAGTTGTCGCGGGTGGGATCGTCGCGCCAGCGGGTAACCAGCAGGGGCGGCGTGCTGTCGTCTTTGCGCCACTGGCTGTAGCCCCCGCCCGCATTGGTGAGCATGACTGTGTAGGCCCCGTTCGATAGCAGGTGGGCCTGAGGCTGCGGCGTCTGGGCGCTGTAGAAGGTGACCACCCCATCGCCGGGCAGGTCCGGCTCGGTAGGCAGGCGGCGGGATCGCTCGGTGGTGTCCAGGCCGCCTGTCGTGCGGATCTGGGGGGCCTGGCGCGGGATGCGCTCTTGCAACAGCAGGTCGGCGGCCTGGGTCAGTGGCTCGGCCAGGAAGTGCCGGGGCAGCGTATAGCCGTTCAGCACGTTGTCCAGCGCCAGCAGGCTCATACCCTGGTGGTGGACCATGTAGGTGCGGACCACCGCGCCGTGCGGGTGGCCGGGGCGCGGGGGGGTTTGTTCCAGGGCGCGTTCGCGGCGGGTGCCCAGTGGCACCGCCCGTCCGGGGGTATAGTCAATCGCCTCGTAATAGCCATAGCGACCCTCGCCCCCGGCAGCGGCTAACCGGCTCAGGTTGGCGACGGCGGCGGGTGGATCAACGCTGAGGGCTAGCATTGTGGCATAGGGAGCGATCACCAGATTATCTTCCAGCCCACGCTTCAGGCCCAGACCGGGGACGCCGAAGGCATGATACTGGTAGGTGCTGCCGCCGTCCACCATGTTATAAGCTGACTCGGAGATGCCCCACGGCACGCCGTGCTGCTGCCCATACGCTTGCTGCGCCTGCACCACGGCCCGGCAGGTCTGGTCGAGCAGCGTCCCGGTATAGATCGGCATGACCAGATTCGGCATCAGGTACTCGAACATGGTGCCGGTCCACGAGACCAGCGCCTGGGTGTTGTCCACCGGGGTGAGCGCCCGGCCCAGGTGAAACCAGTGTTCCGGCGGCACATCGCCCCGCGCCACGGCCAGGTAACTGCCCAGCCGCGACTCCGAGGCCAGCAGATCATAGTACGAGCCGTCGCGGCGTTCCTCGGTCACGCTATAGCCGATGGTGAAGAGCTTGCGTTCGTGGTCGAAGAGGAAGTCGAAGCGCATGTCCGTGCTCAGGGCCGACGCGCGCCGCGCCAGGTCGCGCAGGTGGTGGGTCAGCGCTTCGCTGGCGCTCCAGGCGGCCATAATCTGATCCTGCAACTGCTCCACCCAGGCGAACGCTTCGTCCTTCGCGGCACGCGAGAGATCCGCTTCGCGCAGCGCCTGGCGCATGGTGCGGATGATCGGCAGATGGCGGGCGCACCAGACCAGGTTGCCTGCCGGGGTGGCGGCGGGGGCCGCATCGTCCAGCAGCGGCCCGGCGAGAGGTGCCAGGACTGCGGGGGCCTGGCCGAGCGTGGCGACCCAGCCGAGCAGCGATTCGGCATCATGCTGGATACCCCGCATCTGCTCCAGCAGGGCGGCGGTCCAGTAGCGCAGGTCGGTGGTGGCGGGCGAGCGGGCGGTGGTCTCTTCCACCAGATTCGCCAGCTCCGTTGCTCGTTCGGCGAGGTCCGTCAGGTGCGCGACCCAGGCAGGCGGGGTAACCGGCACCGTCTGGAGCCTGGCCTCAACCGCGCCCAGCGCCGTCCGCAATCCATCGGGTACCGTCCCGCCGGACGTTCGCGCCGCTTCTTCGGCCAGCAGGCGCACGGTGTCGCCCAGCCCGGCCAGTGTCTCTGGACCGAACAGGGGACTGTCAATGTGCGACAGGCAGCCCTGCTTGAGCACAATCAGGTGCCCGGCGAGGTTGCCGCTATCCACGGTGGAGACGTAGCGGGGGGACAGGGGCGTGGCGGTCACGGTCTCGTACCAGTTGTAGAAGTGGCCGCGATACCGTTCCAGCCCTTCCATCGCCGCGATCTGGTGTTCCAACCGCTCCACGAATGCGCCGGTGGCGAGATAGCCGAAATCGCGGGCGGCCAGCGTGGAGAGCAGGGCCAGGCTGAGATTGGTGGGCGAGGTGCGGCGGGCCAGCACGCCCTGCGGCACCTCCTGATAGTTGTCGGGGGCCAGCCAATGGTCCGCCGGGCCGACAAATTCTTCAAAGTAGCGCCAGGTCTTGCGTGCGGCGCGGCGCAGCATGGTCTGCTCGTCGGCACGGAGCGGACGGTGGGAGGCGCGGGTCGGTTGGCTGATCCGGTAGGCCACCCACGGCGCGGCGATCCAGGCCAGCAACACCGGCCAGATGCTGACGGCCTGTTTGGTCCGCGCATTCAGTAGGGCCAACCCCGCGTTCATCGCCACCGACGGCCACATGCGGCCAAAGAAATCGGGCAGGGTGTTGCCGGTGCTGCGGTGCGCGTCCGCCGCCGTCTGCCATTCGAGCAGGTTGCGGTGGGTGATCCACATCCGGGTCAGGGCACGCCCGATGGCGGTGACCCGCACCTGGGTCCGGTGCGGCAGGAGGGTGGTGGTCAGCGCGATATGGACGGTGTTGAGCAGCGCCTCGTGGCCGAGGTATTGGAGGTGCCGCCGCCAGGGGGTGGAAGGGGGTTTGTGGGGTAGCCCGCTGATCAGGCTGGTCAGCAACGGGGTGGCCCGCACCAGCGTGCCCACCGCCGTCCAGACCCGGCTGGGGCCGGGCAACACAGTGGCCCCGGCGACAAACAGGGCCAGCGCCGCCGGGGGTCCCAGGCTGCGCCGCAGGTTGTCGAAGATCTGCCAGCGGGCCTGGAGCGTCAGCGGGTTGCGGACCCAGGCGTTTTGCGCGTCGCGGACGCGGGGGCCGAGCCAGGCCAGGATCTGCCAATCGCCCCGGGTCCAGCGGTCCTGGCGCAGGGCATGGACGCTGTAGCGCGAGGGGTGGTCCTCATAGAGGAGGATGTCGCTCGCCAACCCGGCGCGGGCATAGGAGCCTTCCAGCAGGTCGTGGCTGAGCAGCGTGTTTTCGGGGAAGCGCCCATCCACCGCCGCCTGGAACGCGTCCACGTCATAGATGCCCTTGCCGATATAGATACCGGTGTGGAACAGGTCCTGGTACACGTCGGACACGGCAGTGGTGTAGGGATCAACCCCGGTGTGCCCGGCGAAAATGCGGGCGAACGGCGAGGCGGCGGCGCTGGTAGCGGTGACGCCGACGCGCGGTTGCAAGATGCCATAGCCCCGGATCACGCGGCGGTCGGCGTCCAGTTCGGCGCGGTTCAAGGGGTGGGCCATCGTCCCGATCAGCCGTCCGGCAGAGCCGGCGGGCAGTTGGGTGTCGGCGTCGAGGGTGAGGACATAGCGCACCTGGGACAGGATCGACAGGTCGCCCACGCGGGTGGTGTAGTCGTCGCCGCCGGTACCGCGCAAGAGGCGGTTGAACTCCAGCAGCTTGCCGCGCTTGCGCTCCCAGCCCATCCAGACGCCTTCCTGGGGGTTCCAGCGGCGGCGACGGTGGAACAAATAGAAGCGGTCGTCGCCCCCATAGCGGGCGTTCAGCGCGGCGATGCTCATGCGGGCTTCGTGCAGTAGCGCGGCGTCGCCCGGCCCTTCCTCGGCGGCGGCGTCGGGGAAGTCGGTCAGCAGGGCATAATGGAGGTGGGGGTCGTGGTTGGAGAGGTAGCGCACCTCCATCTGCTCCAGCACCTCGCGCAACTGCTCGGTATCGCCCAGCAGGAACGGCACCACAACGAAGGTGCGCGCCGTGGCCGGGATGCCGCTCTTGAATTCGAGCTTGGGCAAGACGTGCGGCTGCATCACCGTGGTGATCAGGTGGTTGACCAGACTGACGGCGAAATTGCTGGCCGGGATCGCGGTCACGGCGGCGGTGCCCAGCAAGGCCCCCCCGCGCCCCCCGTAGTGGCGGGCTAAACCCGTGGCGGCAGCGGTAGCAGCGGCAGTGGAGCTGGCTACCAGCGCCAGGTACACCGGGGTGGGGTAGGCCTGGACCAGGCGCGCCATCTGTTCGCGCAGGGTGGGGGCGTATCCCACGGCAGCCTCAAGCTGGGGTCGCCCCGCATCGATCAAATAGTAGCCGACATGGGCGCGGCGGTCGGCGGGATCCTGCGTGGCACCGTCGGCGGCCAGGGCGACAGCGGCGGCGGCCACTTCGCCTTCCAGGCGCTGCGCGCCCCGGGCCAGGCGTTCGACCACATGGCGGTAGCGGTCGCGCGTGCCAAAATCCATCGCCGGGTAGATCCCTGCCGGGTCCTCCCGCAACTGGGCTTCGGTGCCGCTCAGGTTTTCAACGAAGGTCGGCCAGTCAATCGCCGTGATGCGGCGCATACTGATGATCACGTTGCCGATCGAGGCGACCAGGGCGGTTTGCTGGCGGTGCTGGCGGCGCAGGGCTTCGTCGGTGCTGCTACCGGTGGCGGCCAACTGCTCGTCCAGCCAGCGGAGCACGGGGGCCAGGTCGGCATCCTGGTCGCGCAGCCGGGTCAGCAGCCGGGCGGTGAAGCTGGCCTGCCGTGCCACAGCGACCCGCGCCAGCGCGGGGGGCACGGGCACCGGCTGCGCGCTCACCGCCTCGGCGCTGTTGAGCAACTCGTCGGCCCAGCGGTCGGCCTCGATCACCTGCGCACGCAATTGCTGGCCGACGCTGATCAGATGGGCCAGCGTCTCGACCAGGCTGAGCCGCAGCATGATCGGCACCGACCACAGTTCCCCCAGGGTCAGCGGCATACCGGGCGGCAAGCCGCTCTGATAGGCCGACACAAAGGCGGTGATCCGGCCCTGGTCCAGCGCGCTATCTGCCGCGAGCACCAGTGCGCGGGCCAGGGCATAGACGCGGGGGTAGTTGCGTAGCGACCCGCTCAGCAGTTTGGGTAACTCGCTGTAATAGCCCTGCGGGAGGTCTACCCGGATCTCGGCGATCTGATCGGCAATAATATAGTAGTTGTCCAGCAGCCACTCGGCTCCCGGCAAGAAATCATTGGTCCGTTGCCCGGTGCGTTCCGGCGTGATCTGGGTGCGCAGCCCCTCGTGGGCGACGGCGAGAAACCGGGCGGCAGCGTCCAGACGGGTCCGCAGCGTCCGCCCGCTGCGCGGGTAGAGCGTGACCGGGTGGGTGGTCGCCAGGTGGCGGGCATAGTGCGCCAGTCGTTCTGGTGCAAAGATCGCCGGTGCATCGGCAACCGTGTTCACGGCGGGCGGCGCTTCGATGTCCGGGGCCGGGGGCGGCGGAAGGGAGCGGCGTCCGATGCGCCCGGCGAGCCGGGTCAGGATCTCCAGAGGGCGCGGCGGCGCGACAGCGGGTGCGGGGGGTGCGGGCAGCGTAGGTGTGCGACTGGTGCGCAAAACAGTATCTCCGTTGGGCAAAACTCTATCTTCCGCCTTATTGCGGCAGACTCATCCGCAGCATAAGCAAGAAAAGGTCCGTTGTACCGAGGCCGTCCGCTGGCCGGGGTTCTTTGCGGGGGCCGCCGTTACCCCGATGAGCGGCTGGCGCAGGGGTAGCCTGACATCCATTCATAACTCACCAACCCCTGGAGGATGCTGTAAAATACAAGCCTTACTCGTCTTTACCCTGTTGGAGGTTGGGCATGACGGTCTCCTTGTCCCCGGATCGGTTCAGTGCCTATTTGGCCCACTTTGCT
>JBBSAN010000191.1:0-10007 GCA_038252265.1 Chloroflexia bacterium | reverse complement strand
GATCGGCGCAGCGAAAGCCGCGCCCTGGGTAGTCTCGGCAACGCCTACGCCCAAATGGGAGCAATTGAGCAGGCGATTGACTTTTATGAACGAGCGAGCGCGATCAAGCAAGAAATCGGGGATCGGCAGGAAGTGGCAATGATCAGTTGGAATCTCGGCCTCTTACTGGAGGCCCAAGGTGACCATGCGCGGGCCAGGCAGCTAATGTCCGTTTACGTCTCGTATCTGCGCGACATCGGTCACCCTTTGGCTGCAGCCTATGCCGTAGAGGCGGATCCCGCATCGGCGGCGCCGAGCACGGCACGTCAGTCTCCTCGTGCTGTTGAGTCCAAGCAAGCTGGAAATAAGCAGGTCAGAAGCGCATACACAGCGGGATCAGCGAAGGACTATAAGGCTGGTAGCAAGCGGTGATTCTCCGCTGGGGCCATACAATACGCGTTTTGGACGCACAAACCAGGTATCCACTCCTTGGCGATTTCGATCAGGTGCTGGCCTTGTATGATCAGTGTTTGCAGGTGGCCCGAGCGGTCGGCGATCACTGGACGTAAGGCAAGATATTAGAGATTTTGGGCGCAGCTTGCACTGTACTGCAGGAACCTGACCGCGCCACCCCAACATGATAGAATTGCCCACACCTCCAACACGCGCTCGGACAGACGGGTCTGGCAACACAGATAGCTGGCCACAGGTGCGATAGGTTAGCGGCTCATTCCGTGGACTATCGCCTTGAGAACGAAGAAGAAGCTACGATGCCGTCGTTATATGATGCCCGCCTTCGGCACGCTCAGCATTACGCCCAGGTTGCAGCGGCGGTCGAGCAACTCTATCTGCAGGGTGGCGATCAGACAGTGCTGGGTTTGCGCCGCTTCGACGAGGAACGGGAGCAGATCGATAGTGGATGGTTGTGGGCACGGACGATGGAGCCGGGCAAATACCCGGATGTGGACACTTTGCTGATCCTCTATGCGGACGCCACGATCCATGTTGGGGATCTGCGCTATGGGAAACGCGAGGAGCGCGTCCCGCAGCTGGAGGCAGCACAGGCTGCGGCCCAGCGCCTGGGGCGCACGTCGGCGGAAGGCCGTTTCACCGGGAATCTGGGGTTGGCCTACGCGGCTCTGGGCGAAGCACGCCAGGCGATCCCTCATTACGCGCGGCAACTGGAGATTAACCGCGGTGTCGGGGACCAGCGCGGTGAAGGAGTTGCCCTGGCCAACCTCGGGACCGCCTATGCTGCGCTGGGCGACGCGCAGCGCGCTGTCGGTTATTACACGCAGGCCCTCGCCATCTCGCGAGAGGTTGGGGACCGGCACGGCGAGGGACGGACGCTCGGCAACCTCGGTCTGGCCTACGCTCGTTTGGGAGAGGCGCAGCAGGCCATTACTTGCTATCAGCAGCATCAGGCCATTGCCCAGGCATTGGGAGACCGACGCGGCGAAGGCGCGGCGTTAGGCAACCTGGGAACAGCCTATGCTGCGCTTGGCGAGCTGCGGCAGGCTATCGCTTATTTCGAGCAGCGATTGGGGATCGCCCGTGAGCTTGGGGACCGCTGGGGCGAGCAAAGTGCCCTTGGCAACCTCGGCTCGGCCCAGATGACTCTAGGCGCTGAGCGGCAGGCTATTGCCTACCATGAGCAGGCCCTGGCAATCGCACGTGCGATCGGCGACCTGGCCGGAGAGGGAGTCGCGCTAGGCAACCTGGGCCTGGCATACGCCCAGCTGAGTGAGACGCAGCAAGCCATTGCGTATTATGAACAGCAGCTGGCGATCACGCGTGAGATCGGTGACCGGCGCAGCCAGGGGAATGGATTGCGCAATCTCGGAGCCGCATACGCAGCATTGGGGGACATGCAGCGCGCCATCAGCTACTACGAGCAGGCGCTGGTGATCGCGCGTGAGATAGGAGATCGCCGGGGAGAAGGGGCAGCGCTTGGCAACCTCGGCATCGCGTACAAGCACTTGGGAGAGATCCAGCGGGCCATCGATTTCTATGAGCAGGATCTCCAAATCGCCCGGGAACTAGGCGATCGGGAAGGGGTAGCCCGTACGAGCTGGAACCTGGGATTAGTATTGGAAGCCCAGGGCGATCTGGCCCGTGCCGTAACCTGCATGAGGGTGTTGGTGGACTATGAGCAAGCAGTTGGCCACTCGGCCGTCGAGCAACATAGAGCCCGTCTCGCGGCAGTAGAAGAGCGCCTGCTCGCCGGGATCGGGAAGACCGGACATGGAAAGACCAAAGAGAGGGACGGCGATGCTGCCAGCGGATAGGCTTATGGGGGTAGCTCACTACCTGAGGATGGATTTGATACACAGCTACACCGAGCCCAGCAATGAGATCAATACTTATGCCCAGTCGCTATGACGCCGCACTCAGCCACGCGCGCCACTACGCCGAGATCTGTCGGCAAGCGGAAAGGAGGTATTTGAGCGGTGGCGCGAGCCAAGGAGCGGGACTCGCGTTATTCGACCAGGAACGTGGACAAATCGACGCAGGTTGGGCCTGGCTGCTCTCGCGATCTCAGGATATGAACGCCGAGCGGGGTACTCTGCTGACAGCATATGCCTCCCGAACTGCGTATATTGGAGACCTGCGTTACGACAAGCGGCGCGACCGGATCCCCCAATTAAAAGCGGCTCTGGAGGCGGCGCGGCGGCTGGGGCGCCGGCAGTCTGAGAGTGAGCTTCTGGGCAGCCTGGGAGTGGCCTATGTAGCGGTGGGCGAAGCCGGGCAGGCCCGCCTCTGTCACGAGCAACAGTTGGCGATCGCCCGGCAGAGCGGTGACCGGGAAGGCGAAGGGGTGGCTCTCGGCCATCTCGGACTGGCCTATGCCGCTTTAGGGGATAGCCGGCAGGCCCTCAGTTGCTATGAGCAAGATCTAGCCATCGCGCGCGAGATCGGTGACCGCCGGGGTGAAGGCTCCGCGTTGGGCAACCTGGGTCTGGTCAATATGGAATTGCTGAACGCGCAGCAGGCCATCGCCTACTCTGAACAGGCCTTAACGGTCATGCGTGAACTTGGCGACCGCCGCGGCGAGGGTAGCGCGTTGGGTAACCTGGGACTGGCCTATGCCGAACTGGGCGACGCACAGCGCGCCGTCGGATATGCAGAGCAGTCGTTAGCGATCATGCGCGAGATTGGCGATCGCCGTGGCGAGGGCAATGCGCTTGGCAACATAGGGAACGCGTACGCCGACCTGGGCGACCACCCGCAAGCGCTCAAGTACCATGAGCAGGCTCTGGCTATAAGTCGGGCCATCGGCGATCGTCGTGCTGAAGGGCAAGACCTCGGTAGCCTGGGCGTGTCCTACTTTGCGCTGGGCGACATCCCGCGTGCCGTCGATTACTATGGTCAATGGCTGAACATCGCGCGTGCGATTGGGGACCGGCGGGGGACCGGAGGGGCTCTGGATAATCTCGCGCGGGCCTATTTGACGCGAGGAGAGGTTGTCCCGGCGATTCCATGTGCAGAAGAGGCGCTAGCCATCGCGCGCGAGATCGGCAACCGGCCCGGTGAGGCCAATGCCCTGAGTATCCTGGGCAACGCCTACGTTGCGCTTGGCGATGCGCGACGCACTATCGACTACCATGAACAGTTGTTGTCGATTATCCGCGAGTTGGCCGACCGGTCGAATGAGGCCGTAGTCCTGGGCATCCTGGGGCGGGCCTGTATGGCAGCAGGGGATCTCCAACAAGCGCGCAGCTATAACGAGCAGTATCTGCGGCTGACTCAGGAACTCGGCGATCGCCACAGTGAGAGTCGTGCGTTGGGTCAGTTAGGGGATGCACATGCCGGGCTTGGCGAACCCAGCCAAGCTATTCCTTACTACGAGCGGCAGCTTGAGATTACCCGCGAGCTCGGGGATCGCCGGGGCGAAAGTAGTACGCTCGGCAACCTCGGTAATGCCTATGCCGCAGCAGGCAACTCCCCGCAAGCCATCGCCTGCTACGAACAGAGTCTGAATATTGCTCGCGCGATGGGAGATCGGACAGGGGAAGCCTTTACCAGCTGGAATCTCGGGGACGAGCTCGCCAAGCAGGGCGCGCTGGCACGGGCCGTCCCGCTGCTAGAAACTGGCCTGGCGTTCCTACAGGAACGCAAGCACCCAGAAGCGGAGGTGCGCGCGGCGCGCATCGCCGAGATCCGGCAACGGTTGGCGACGGTCGGCGACCATACTCCGCGGCAGCCGGTCACCTCCGGCACGGAAAGGGATAATAAGGAAATAGGTCGCGGGCCATAGGAGTCCCCAGTGAGTAGGATCGACTCACAGGAACATCGCGCCAAGCGAAGTCGCAATGAAGCCAGCCTACGTCACGCTCGCCACTACGCCAGGGTACTGGCGGAGGCCGAGCGTCTTTATCTGGAAGGCAGCGCGACCCTGATGGTGGGCTTGGCGCTCTTCGACGCGGAGCGTCCGCAGAGCGAGGCGGCTTGGTCTTGGCTCTTGACCGCGAGCCCTGGCGTCGAAACCGATACCTTGCTGCTGGACCTGGCGCATGTCACGGCCTACACTGGGGAACTGCGTTATGATCCACGGCGGGAGCGCGTCCCGCGCTGGGAGGCGGCGCTGGCGGCAGCCCGGCGACAGAGCAACAAGCTAATGGAAGGCGTGACCTTGGGCCACCTGGGGCTGGCGTGGGCGGCAGTAGGGGAGGCACAGCAGGCTATCGGCTACTATGAAAAGGTATTAGAGATCGACCGCGCCATCGGCGATCGGCGCGGGGAGGGTAACGCCCTGGGCAACCTCGGCACCGCCTACTATTTACTGGGGCAGATGCAGCAGGCTATCGGCTACTATGAGCAGGCGCTGGAGATCGACCGGGCCATTGGCGACCGGCGCGGTGAGAGCGCCGACCTGGGTAACCTGGGGGTCGTGTATAAGAACCTGGGCGAGGTGGAGCGGGCTATCAGCTACTACGAGCAGGCGCTGGAGATCGACCGAACCATTGGCGACCGACGCGGGGAGGAAAGTGACTTGGGCAATCTGGGGAACGCCTATGATGCGCTAGGGCAAACGCAGCAGGCTATTAGCTACTATGAGCAGGCGCTAGAGATCGCGCTGGACATCAGTGACCAGCGTGGTGCTGGCATCGCCCTGGGCAACCTGGGGCTGGTGTGGGCGAGGCAAGGGGAGCCGCAGCGAGCCATCAGCTACTACGAGCGGGCACTGGCGATCAACCGAGCCATCGGCGACCGGCGCGCCGAGAGCACGGCCCTGGGCGGGCTGGGAAGCGCGTACAAGAAGCTGGGCGAGATGGAGCGGGCGATTGAGTACTATAAGCAGCAGCTAATCATCACACAGGCCATCGGCGATCGGCGCGGTGAGGCGCTGAGTAGCTGGCATCTAGGCTTGGCGATCGCGGCGACCGATCCAACGCAGGCGGCCGACCTGATGGAGATCTATGTGGACTATCTGCGTGCCCTCGACCACCCTGATACGGAGCGGCGGGCGGCGAAAGTAGCGGCGGTGCGCACATCTGGAGTCCCGAGTACCATGAAGGCCACTGCCTTCTCCGAAGACAATCCCGCTACTCGTGACAAGAAAAGCCAACAACTGACAAAGTGAAGTAGCCATGGGTGTTCATTCATGGCTGGTCGTGGTTCTGCTCCATGTATCGTACTGCGCTGCCATAGATCCTGTTGCCTAATCTTTTCAGGCCATTTAAGCGGCGGATGTAAGCAGCCCAAAAAGGAACCAACGTGTTGAAAAACTCCCCCAGGGTCGCTCGGGAGCCCAGGCGACCATCGATCCAGTGGAAGCTGGGGCGGTGAGGGAAGAATCACCGCCCGTCGCGGCCGGGGGTACGGCTGGCCACTGCTGAGCCGTCAAGCGGGCCTCCCGCCTGCGCAGGCCGACGAGAGTGCGTACTCAGAGGGTGGCGTGGTGCGCTGGCCCCGCGGCGGACGATCCCATCCCCACCGCATGCGCCTGAGAGGCGGATGACCGGGATCTGTGCGGCGGAGGACAGCGGCCCTGTGGGATTGGCGCGCACCCAATCTCCGCGTGTGAGGTCAAAAGGGGCAGACCCCGTACCACGTCTTGTCATACCCCGGGTCGCCGTTATAACCGGCCCATTCGCGCACCACAGTGAAGGTGCCGTTGGGGGTCGCTGGTGTCATGACCGTGGCCCTCTCTACTCCACAAAGAAATGATTAGCAAGATCGGTTCGTGCTACCTTATCTCGGAGGAAGGGGGCGGGCGGAAAGGGAGCGGCCGCGCGGCGCGCGGCGCCTGCTGCGGTACGCTTCCAGTCGCCTGAGCGCACTTCGAGCGCGCGATGTGGGGGCCGCGGCAGATTGGGGCCGGACAAGCAAACCGTCAGGGATTGGGGAGAAGTAACGCCAGCACGCCAAACCGGGGCTGGGGATGCGGGGCTGTCACCGCCCCCTCATCACCCACCTACTGACAGTATCAGGCATTATGGGGAGCGTTTACACCACGGTCGATTCCAGGGCCACATGGGTGACCCCGAACGTGTGCAGCCAGTCATCCAACGCGAGTAGCTCGGCGGTCATGGTGGAAAAGGTCTGGAGACAGCGTTGGACCGTGCCATCGGGGGCGGTGATTAGAATACAGGCGACCACTTGGCGTTTATGCACCTCGATCCCGCAACAGCGCTCATAGACCACTTGCATGACAGTCCCCCTCCTGCTTAAGCCTGCGGATGTCGTAGAGCGACCCACGCCAGGTGCGTACAACGACAACTTTCCTCCCCGTGCTCACCGGCCGCAGCCGGGGCGACAAACAGTGGTACTAGGCGTACCCGGATCAACCTCTTGTTCGGACTCCAAGCACCAGAAAACAGCGATCTCAGGGTGCGGGTCGCGCTTCATCCTATCATAGATGGATCCGCCATGGGAAGGAGGTCCTCCATTTTCATGCGCAGTGGCGATGCGCAGCATCATGACACTTCTTATGGACATCCAACCCGGCGCAGCGATCCAACAGCACATGCATGAGTCTACCTCCTGTGGCGGACTAGCCGGGGTGGGCGGGATACCCGATGAGTCAGAAACTGCTCTACGCGCTACCGGGAGACCGGCGCAGCACATGGTGGTGCCTGCGGGTATCCAGGTCAGACTTTGTAACGGGCTCGATGGCACCAACTCGAGCGCGACCATGGGGCCCAACCGCGGTGGGGGTAGCATACACCATTTCATTGCGGGTGGTGACCCGCAGGGTCATGACGGGCTTTGTACAAAATGATACTCAGCGAATGCCCTAACTTCAAACTCCTGTATTGTTCTATGGCCTCGGCGCTCCCTAAGGGCGACCACCTAAACAAGTTGACCAACAACTGAGTTGTATCACATCTGTGAGCGCAACACATCTTCGTTACAACGTCAACTTGTTTAGGCGGTCGCCCTAAGGCGTCGGTGGCGGCGCCACAGCGTGACCCGCCGGCGGGGCCGCCCCCAGACCCAAACCTTGCTTCGCCGACTCCAGCAAATCCCGAGTGTCGCGGTAGAGGCTGGTCGCGTTGGTGTCGCCCATAATCACCCCCACGAGTGTCACTTTGTGCCCGTCTGCGGCCGCATAGCGGGCCGCAAATAAGAGGCAGTGCCCCGCTTCCGCGGTGGTGCCCGTCTTGATCCCAATCACCCCGGCGGTGCCCAGTAGCTGGTTTGTGTTTTTGATCATGCCGACGACGGGTAGCTGGGCCTGCGCCTGCGCAACAATATCGGCAATCACCGGGTTTTGGAGCGCCGCGCTGCCGATCGCCACCAGGTCCGCTGGCGTGCTGGCCGTCGCCGGACTGAACCCGCTGGCATCGGCCACCACCGTGCGGCTCAGCCCCATCCGTTGCAGCATGGCTTGGGCGTACGCCACATACGCCTCCTTGGAACCGAAGATCCTTGCTGCCAATAGATCCGCCATGTTGTTATCGGACGCAATCAACATCCGCTGCATCGCCTGATACTGAGTCAGTTCCATGCCGATGAGTAATGGTAGCACGGACCCATCCTCCGCGAGATACTCACTCATGGTGGCAATGTCTGCACGAGTTATGGTGTATGTTGGGCCTTCTTGCCCGAGGGCGAAGGGCTGTTTGTCCATAATAGCCAAGGCGGTGATCACTTTGGCTATGCTGGCGGTCGGGCGCAGCGCTTCGTTAGCAGACGAACGGGCAAGCAGTCCCTCTTCTACGCTACCGACCGCAGCCTGGCCGACCGCGGGCCAAGCAAGCGGTACATCGTTAGCCAGGGTCGCTGGCGCAGGAACCGTTGCAGCCGCAGGCCGCGCTGTCGGGCCGGGGGGCGGGGTGGCGAACGCTGGGCGCGGTGCTCCGCCTGGCGCGGGAACCGGTTCCGCCGCAGGCCGCGCTGTCGGGCCTGGGGGTGGGGTGGCGAACGCTGGGCGCGGTGCTCCGCCTGGCGCGGGAACCGGTTCCGCCGCAGGCAGCGCTGTGTCTTTGAGCAAAGAGGCAATCCCATAAGCGCCCAACAGCAAAAGGATCACACTGCAGAGACCCGCGAACACTAGCCGACGGCGCGGTTTTCTTGCCTGCCGATCATGAGCATCGGTGTCGCGGGCACGCTTTATCTTCATTACCTTTTAACTACTCCTTCTAATAATACTACAGCCGTACTTAGGTCTTGCTAATCATGCGCCGTCTGCGCCGCTGGTAAGGGCCGCGTTTGGCGCGCGCTGGATGCCGGCGGCGCCACGCTGACCAGCGCAACGTCTCCTCTGCGCCGGGTCGCTGCCGCCAGACCCATGCCCCGATCAGCCGGCGCACCTCTGGTACGGTCAGCGGCAGATAGTCCGGCCCCGGCGCGCCTGACCCGTTGGCGGACCTCCCTGCGGCCCGATTTCGGGTCCCCCTTTTTCCCGCTCGGCGGCGGCGGCCTGGCGGGTCACCACCAAATAGGCTTGCGCCAGCATCGCTAGCGTGCTGGGCCGGTACCAGCCATCCAGCGCCGGACTTCATCCGGGTCCAGGCCGTCCGGCTCGAACGCGTATCCTGTCCACCTGGGGTGCTTCACTTACCTATCTGCGGTCGCAGAGCGATATAGCGCAAGATCGGATGCGCTGCTATCTTCCAATTGCGCGATAGACGCCTATATACGCGCACGAATCCAACAAAGAGCATATAACCGATTAAGACGCCAATCGTATTGAATAGCACATCATTGATGTCGGCGACCCGAAAGGTAATTCTTGCCACTAATCCCGACATCAGCTGCAGAAGCTCGATACCCAGACTAACGAGCCCGCCAATCACGACGACTCTTTTCAGGCGAAAATCCGTAATGAACGGCAGCCCAAAACCGAAAGGCATCAGCAGCAGCAGGTTGAGCAGCGAGGTCTGGATATCCCCGGGAGTGAGCGTGATGAGCGGAATAAGATTCAAGCTTTTCCCAGCCGCTTGTCCTTGCAAGATAAGACCGGGCTTAAAATATTTTAGAAGAAGCAAAGATTGAAATTGAATTAGGGTGTAATCCAGCATCTCAACTATGTAGGCGTAGAATATGGTGAAGAATGTCAAATATACGAAACTCTTCTTTCCCTTCAACCGCAGAAACGTGACGATACCAATCCAAATCAAACCAAAAAGAAGTACGATCAGTAAATTAAGATACGTTATGAATTCCATAGTAAGCGTTTTGCGATACCTCCCGATTTTCAACTAATCCTCCAACCGCAGTTAAGGAAAAGTGATGGCGGAAATCTTGTTTAGCACCATGTATGCTCTACGTTCGCCCTCTAGCTCCGCGCGCACAGCGGGCCCTGCGTCAGTTGCACCGCCGGGCCCCTTCCTTGGCTCCGCGCACGCAAATGATCCTCTTATCCGCCACCGGTTGGTCCGTCCCCGCGATTGCCCAGGCCTTGGGCTGTTGTCGGCGGACCGTACGCCGGTGGATTCACGCTTTTCAGCGGGAGGGCTTGCTCGGCCTCAGCGGCCAAGCGGTGGAGTGGCCTCCGCGCCGCGGGAAGCGGGTTTCCGCCATGCTTTCTGAGCCGCCCGCTGAGGGCCCGGCGGCCCACCGCCCCGTGCCGGTGATTC
>JBBSAN010000190.1:0-10058 GCA_038252265.1 Chloroflexia bacterium | reverse complement strand
TTGGACAAATCATGAATTGGATCAGGGCTTGGCGCGGTCAGCAAGCGTGCGACGGCTGTATCTTGCCCCAATCACCGACTGCCACACGGCCCCATCTGTGCGTATCTAAGCCACTTTCTAATGTGACATTGTCGAAGTAGTCACCTTTGGTGTATGTTTCGTCCGCCCGCCAGGGGTCATTGGTCGGCCCCAGTTGGGCACGAACACGCTTCTCGACTTGTGGGGCGTAATGCTGGACCCAGCGATAGATCGTCGTATGATCCACATGGAGGCCCCGCTCGACCAGCATTTCTTCCCAATCACGGTAGCTGAGCGAGTATCGGAGGGACCCGCGGACACAAAGCAGAATGATTGCGGGTTGATCGTGCCGCCACTTGAAGGGGTTTCCTGGTCCAAGGCGTCGCCTCCCGCTGAGTTGCTATGCGTGCGCAGCGACTCTAACAGACCAACTCAGTTTTTGCAACACGGGGATCCGACCTCATCCGGACAATAAACAACTCTAAGGAATTTGTTCCTCCTATAAGCCCGATTTCCTTTGAATCAGATGCTTGCGGCGTCGAATCGTTTGGGTGGCTGGACTACTGATAAGACTCATTATCAGATCCAAAATCCGTCGGAACTACTGATAACGCGCTTATTCGGTACTGTTAACCCCGTCATTGTGCTTCTGATAACAGGGAGCGCACACTCACGGGACCTTAGAGTTGTTTATTGTCCGGATGAGGTCGGATCCCCGCGTTGCGCCGCAAATATTGAGTAGCACCGAGACGTTGTTAGAGGCATTGTTCGCCACGGCCAGATCGGGGCTGCCGTCGCGGTTGAGATCCCCCACAGCGATGGCAATCGGCTGGTTACCTGCGGCGAAGCTGGTGGCCGCGCCGAAGCTGCCGCTGCCGGTCCCCAGCAGCACCGCCACGGTGGAGGCGTTGTTGATCCCCAGGGCCAAGTCAGGGTTGCTGTCGCCGTTAAAGTCGCCCACCGCGAGACCGGCGGGGCGCGCCGGCACGGTGAAGGGGGTGGCCGGGCCGAAGCCGCCGTTGCCGGTGCCCAGCCGCACCGACACGGTAAAAGCCCCCAGGTTCGCGCTGGCGATGTCGGGGTTGCCGTCACGGTTGAAGTCGCCTACCGCCACGTCAATCGGCTCAAAGCCCACGGGGAAGGGGGTGGCCGTGCCGAAGCTGCCGCTGGCGGTGCCCAGCAGCACCACCACAGCGCCGGTGTCCACGTTCGAATCCGCCACGGCCAGACGAGGTTGCCATCGCGGTTGAAATCGCCCACCGCGATCCCTTCAGGGTTGGTGCCTGCGGCGAAAGTGCTGGCCGCGCCGAAGCTACCGCTGCCGGTGCCCAACCGCACCGTCACGCTGGCCGAGGTATAGTTCGAGTTGACCAGGTCAGGGGTGCCGTCGCGGTTGAAGTCCGCCACCATCACGTCATGGATTTGGTTCCCGGCGGGGTAGTTCGTGGGTGGGCTGAAGCTTGGGGTGCTGCACGTCGCCAGCAGGGGGCGGGCTGCGGCCCGCCCGCTCAGTGGCCCACCCAGCGCGAGCAGGGTCAGCACCAGTAGCAGCCCTCCGGTCCAGATACGTTTGGTCATGGTGCGCTCCTTTTATCCATTCTGCGGACGTATCAGCAATCCGCGCTTCGGCGTGTATTGGACATTGAGTCCAGGGATTCGCAAGGTCTCGCATACGTTTCAACGGGGTTCAGGGTTCAGGCCCACATGTCTCAGGGACGGTGCCGCGCACCAGGATGAGGTTGCAGTAGTAGAATAAGTCGGGCCGTTGCAACTCCTCCAACAAGGTGGCGCGGAAGTGCGCCCAACGCGCCCGCTCCCCGGTATGTGCGACCAGCCGCTGGGTCCACTGCCCCAGTAGCGTCCGCCAGTGTTCCAACTCATTGGCCGGAACCCCGCCCGTGATCATCTGATAGGGCAAGACATGAACGGTCAGGGCGCGCAGCCCGGCCTGGTAGCCCCAGCCGTAGAGCTTGCGCCCCACCCAGGGATCCCAGCCAGTCACCCCCAACAGGCGCAGCGCCTCCCCAACCTCCTCCTGTAAGGCCGGGGAGAGCGGGTGGAATTGCGCGCCCTGGCCGTCCAGATCTCCCACGACCACCGTGCCGCCGGGACGGGTGACGCGCACCAACTCGGCCAGGGCGCGGGCGGGGTGGGGCAGAGCGGCAAACCCAAAGCGCGACCAGGTGTAATCAAAGCTGGCCGCCGGCAGGGGCAGCCCGGTCGCCGCGCCTTCGAGGAACTCGATCTCGATCCCGCGCTCGGTTGCCAGGCGGCGCGCTGCAATCACCCGAGTGCGGCTGCTGTCGACCCCGGTGACGCGGCTGGGACCAACGATGGTGCTCATCACGCGGGTCACAGCACCGCTGCCGCAGCCCACATCCAGCGCGTCCATCCCGGCGCGCAGGCCGGTGAGTTGCAGGTGGGCCGCTGCGACGGTAGCATCTGTCGCGGCGGCCCCCTCTACACTCTCTAGTGCATACTCCCGCAGATAACAGGGGGATTGTGGTTCAAGCATGGCGGTGGCTCCTGACCAACTTCTGGGGATCGCTAGCATGGGTTCGCGCCTCATGAGTCTATTAAAGCAGCGTCTCGTGTTGCAGAGAAGGTAAAAGCGGTAGACCGAGTAGTAAGAAAAGTTGTAAAATCGGGGTGGGGACAGAACAGGATGGCAATGATGGAGGGGGAAAGGGTACACCGATGCACGAGAACCGCACGTTTGGCACCTGGCTGCGGCAGCGGCGCAAAGAACTGGGCCTGACCCAGGACGGGCTGGCGGAGCGGGTCGGCTGCTCGGTCGAGATGGTCCGCAAGCTCGAAGCAGGCACCGCGCGCCCTTCCCACCACCTGGCCGGGATCGTGATCGCCCGGTTAGACGTGCCCCCTGCCGCCCACCCGGCCCTGGTGCAGTGGGCGCGCGGGGGCGCGCCGCCCGCCGACGGGCCAGCCGCCGCGCCCGCCGTGGTCGCGCCCGTCACCCGGTGGCCCACCAACCTCCCCGCGCCGCTCACCGATTCCAGCGGGCGGGAGAAGGAGCGGGCCGCCGTCACCACCTTACTGCGGCGTGAGCCGGTGCGGCTGGTCACATTGACCGGGCCAGGGGGCATCGGCAAGACCCGCCTGGGGCTGGCGGCGGCTGCCGAGCTGCGGGATGCGTTTGCCGACGGGGTCTGGCTGGCGGAATTGGCCGCGCTCACCGACCCGGACCTGGTCGCCGGAACCATTGCGGCCACCTTGCCGGTGCCCGAAAGTGGTGGGCGAGCGGTGCTCGACCAGTTGCACGAGTATTTGCGCGAGCAGCAACTGCTGCTGGTGCTGGACAACTGTGAGCAGGTGCCGTCCGCCGCCCCCTGGTCGAGGATCTGCTGAAGGGTGCTCCCCGGTTGAAAGTGCTGGCGACCAGCCGCGCCCCGCTGCGCGTCTATGGGGAACGCGAGTTCCTCGTGCCCCCGCTCACCCTGCCGGAGCGCCAGCCCCTGCCCCCGTTCGACCAACTCCCCGACTACGAGGCGGTGCGGCTGTTCGTCGAGCGTACCCAAGCGGTGCAGCCAGACTTTGTCCTGAGTGTTGCGACCGCCCCGGCGGTGGTCGAAATCTGCTGGCGGCTGGATGGGCTGCCGCTCGCGATTGAGCTGGCGGCGGCCCGCGGGCGGTTGTTCCCTCCCGCCGCGCTGCTGGCCCGCCTGGACGGCTCGTTCCACGTCCTCACCGGCGGCGTGCGGACCGCGCCCGTGCGGCAGCAGATGCTGCGGGCTGCCATTGAGTGGAGTTATCAACTCCTGACCCCGGCGGACCAGCGCTTGTTCCGGCGGCTGGCCGTGTTCCAGGGCGGCTGCACGGTGGAGGCGATCGAGGCGGTCGGCAACTACGACGCGGCCTTCGGCGGCGAGGTGCTGGCGGGCGTCGAAAGCCTGGTGCAGCAGCGCGCCGGACGCGCTGGCGAAGCCCGCTTCGGGATGTTGGAGACGATCCACGCCTATGCGCGCGAGAAGCTCGTGGTGAGTGGGGAAGCGGCGGCCTTGCAGCGGGCACACGCCCACTACTTCATGCAGTGGGCAGAGGAAGCCGAGACGGGCTTGATGGGAGCGCAGCAGGCGGAATGGTTTGCTCGCGTGGAGGACGCACACGACAATATCCGCGCGGCGCTCCGCTGGGCCAGGGAGCGGACGGCGTGGGGCAGCCGGAGGAAGCGCCACCGGCGGAGGCGGCGGCGATCGGGATGCGGATCGCGGGGGCCTTGTGGCGGTTCTGGTATATCCGGGGCTATCACAGCGAAGGGCGCGCGCAGTTAGTGGCAGCGCTGGCCGGTGGACCGGGCCGGGAGGACCTGCGCGCCATCCGGGCGAAGGTGCTCAACGGGGCCGGCAACATGGCGTGGCAGCAAGGGGACTACGCCGCCGCCCGCACCCTGCACGAGGAGAGCCTGGCGATCCGGCGGGAGTTGGGGGATCAGCGAAGTATCGCCGCATCGCTCGGCAATCTGGGGAATGTGGCGCATGTCCTGGGGGACTACGCCGCCGCCCGCACCCTGCACGAGGAGAGCCTGGCGATCCGGCGGGAGTTGGGCCGTTCTTACGATGGGCTGTCTGTCGAGCACTCGACCGACCCCAACGGGGTTTCCATGTTCCGCCTCGCTGAGAGACGCTTGGGGTGGGTGCTCTCTGTACTCCGGGGTCCTGGTGTCCCAGCATGAGCCGCGCTGCGGGATCGAGCAGCCATACGCCTGCTGCGCTGTCTACTGTCATCGTTCCCGTTAACGTTGACAGAACCAACGTACCCCTGTATAATCTTGTCAAGAAGCGAATCCACGCCGCCAGCGCCCATCGAGGACAGACGCGCGGGTGACCCCTGCGAAGCAGCCTCAAGAGAGCGCCATGACCATCCAACGCGCGCAGAAAATTACGATTCGAGATATTGCGCGACTATGCAATGTCTCGACGCAGACGGTCTCCCGGGTGATCAACAACCGACCGGATGTAGCGGAGAAAACCCGCGAAGCGGTCGAACAGACGATCGCCCTGATGAACTATCAGCCCAGCGCGTTGGCGCGCAGCCTGGTGCAGCAGCATAGCTATACGCTTGGCCTCATCATCGCCGGGCTGCGCTATATCGGGGTCTCACAGACGCTGAACGGGATCACCGATCAGTGCGAGGAGTCCAATTACGCGCTGATGATCAAAGAGCTGCCGCGCTTCGACACCTCTCATCTTGTGCCGGTCATCAAAGCGTTGATCGTCCATCAGGTCGAAGGTATTATCTTTGCCGCTCCCGAGGTCAACGGCAATGTCAACATCGCCCAGTCGCATCTGCCCGCTACATGCCCGCCGATCATCTTCTTGAAAAGTCAACCCAACCCCAAATATACCACCATCAGCATCGACAACTACGGCGGTGCGCGCGCGGCGGTCGAGTATTTGCTCTCGCTCAGCAGGCGTAAGATCGGTCTGATCAGCGGCCCGCTGGAGTGGCTGGAAGCGCGCCAGCGCCGGCAAGCCTGGGAGGATGCGCTGACGGATGCGGGATTGCCCGTGTCCGATCGCCAGTGGTCGTCTGGCAACTGGTCGTCTGCGAGCGGCGAAGCAGCGTTCGCCGCTCTGCTACAGAAGTATCCGGATATGGACGCCGTGTTCGCCAGCAACGACCAGATGGCGCTGGGCGCTCTGCATTACGCCAATGCCCATGGGGTACGCGTGCCCGAAGATCTGGCGGTGGCGGGCTTCGATGATATAGCGGAGGCGGCGTACTTTTCTCCCGCACTTACGACCGTTCGGCAGCCGCTGCGCGAGTTGGGGATTCTAGCAGTACAAACCCTGCTGGCGCAGATCGAAGGCGCGGCAAAGCCAGTGCCGGGCAATATGATCACGCTGCCCGCCGAGCTGGTTGTACGCGCGAGCACGCCCCGAAGGGAATAAGCCTATCCCTGACTCTTCCCATGCGGTGATTACGGCGACGGTATGGCGGCAATAGCAGCGCAACGACGCGTCAAGGGGTCTGCGCATGACCTACAAAGTCTTTCTGGTCGAAGACGAAATCGCGACCCGCGAGGGTATTCGCGATGCTGTTGATTGGACAGCGGCGGGTTATCAGTTCTGCGGCGAAGCGCCCGACGGCGAGATCGCCCTCCCGCTGATCCGCGAGCGGCGCCCCGAAACGGTGGTCACCGACATCAGGATGCCGTTCATGGACGGCCTGCAGCTCTGCCGCATCCTGCGGGAGACGCTGCCGTCCACCAAGGTCATCATTCTCAGCGGCCACGATGAATTCAGATATGCGCAGGAGGCCATCCAGAGCGGTGTAACCGAGTATCTCCTGAAACCGATCGTTCCGCAGGATTTGGTCGCCGCGCTACGCAAGGTCGCCCGACAGATCGACGAAGAGCACCAGACGACCGCCCACATCGAAGCGTTGCAGGCGCAGATGGTCAGCCAGCGGCCCCTGCTCCGTGAGCGCTGCCTGCTCGATCTGGTCGCTGGGAACAGTTGTTCAGCCGATTTCATCAAGCAGGCGCAAGGCCTGGAAATCGACCTGCTCGCGCCCTGGTATCAGGTGCTGGTTGTTCAGGCCGTGCTACACCCCAGCGCGCCCCAAACGCCGCTGTACGCGGTGGGCCAGCAGATCGACGCGGTCCTCGCCGAGATCATCGGTGAGACAGGCGCGGTCGTATCGTTCAGACAGGGCCTGAAGGAGACCATCCTGATTCTGAAGGGCGAGACCCCCGGCCACCTGGCGCGCCAGGCTCAAAGCCTGCGTGATGGGATCCAGCGGCGGGTGACCCAGCGGACGGGCTGCCGGGCCGCGATCGGGATTGGCGAGGCGACCGATCGGCTGGGCACGATCGCGCGGTCGTTTGCCCAGGCGCTTGCCCAAATCAGCGCTAGCGAGCGCCCGACACTGGCTGAGGCCCCAGCGCCAGTTGCCGATCATCCGCTGGAGCAGTGTCACAGCGCCGCGCTCGTCGCGAAAGCGCGCTCCTATATCGACGCCCACTATGCCGACCCCGATATTTCGCTAAGCCAGGTGGCCGCGCAGGTTGTGCTCAGCCCGACGTATTTCAGCGGTGTTTTCGGACGCGAGGTCGGTGCAACCTTTATCGAGTACCTTACCAGTGTCCGCATCCACAAGGCCAGCGAGCTACTGCGCTCAACTTCGCTGACCTCCAGCGAGATCGCCTACCGGATCGGCTACCAGAACCCACGCTATTTCTATTCGGTCTTTCGTAAAGTTGTCGGGCAGCCGCCGAACGAGTTCCGTCGAAGCGTGTAGCTTATGGGGGAGTCATATGGACGAGCATATCCCGATTCTTGGGCGCATCCGCCGCCGCGCCCATGCCGCAGGCGCTAGCTCACGCGGGCTGCATGGGCGGCCTGCCCGGCAGTCACTGCTCCACCTCAAGCTGTCCATTCGCGACAGGATCCTGCTGGCCCTGCTGATTGTGGTGTTGCTCATGAGCGTGCCCTACGGCTTCCTGATCGTTCCCGGCATGGAATATAAGGCCCAATACGACACGATCATTCAGAATATCACGACCGCGAACAGCATCAATGGCTATATCAAGCCGTCGATCGATGCCGAGATGTGGGAGATTATCGCCGGGAAGAAGCCGTTCAGCCGGGGCAGCCAGTATAGCATTCTGGACGACGTCGATCAGCGGGTCCAGCAGATGATCGACAACACCGACTCAGAGAAAGGCCGGGTCAAGCTCAGCGTCATCGAGCGGACGCTGCGCACGCTGCGCGAGGAAATCGATCAGGTCGGAATCCAGATCGCAGCGCACCGAACGTTCGAAGAGAACCTCGTGCGCATGGAGCAGATTCGCACGGTCACGCAGCTGATCGAGGGCAATGTCCAGGAGTATGCGTTGTTCGAGGTCAACCGGACGCAGCAGCAGTATCAGGCCATGCAGATCGGCTTCACCCGCTGGGCCGTCGGCGGCCTGGGGATGATCCTCGCCGCGCTCCTGTTCTCGATCGTCGCCACCTGGCGGATCACGAAAAGCATCTATGTGCCGATCAAGAAACTTCACGATGTCACCACCACGATCGCGCGCCACGACCTGGAAGCGCTCGTGACGACCGATAACGCCGACGAAATCACCGAGTTGGGGATGAGCTTCAACATCATGGTCGGCCAGATCAAGGAGCTGCTGGACTCCAAGATCCAAGAGCACGAGAAGCTCAAGAAGGCCGAGTTGCGCGCGCTCCAGGCGCAGATTAACCCGCACTTTCTCTACAACACCCTCGATGCGATTATCTGGATGGCCGAGGCCAAGAAGATCGATCAGGTTGTCGAACTCGTGCGCGTGCTGTCGCGCTTCTTCCGGATCACGCTCAGCAAAGGCAAGGACTGGATCACCGTGCGCGAGGAGATCGAGCATGTCGCGAGCTATCTGGCTATCCAGAAAATACGCTACCGCGATATCCTCGACTACCAGATCGACGTACCGGACAATCTGTGCGACGGCCAGATCCTCAAGCTGACGTTGCAGCCGCTCGTTGAGAATGCGCTCTACCACGGGATCAAGAACAAACGCAGCGGCGGGACGATCGTCGTGCGCGGTCGGCAGCTCGACGGCGATCTGCTACAGATTCGGATCGAGGACAATGGGATCGGCATGACGCCGGAGCGGCTCGCGCAGATCCGCGCGCTACTGGAGGTCGACGCTGACGACGCCGTGATTGGCGAGAGCGGCTACGGTGTCAACAACGTCAATCAGCGTATCAAGCTCTACTATGGGCAAGCCTACGGCCTCACGATCGAGAGCGAGTATATGCACGGCGCAAGCGTGTCGGTCGTCATTCCGCTGCAGCGCGCGCCAGCCTTTCGCGAGGCCCTGGCGCTCGGCGTCTACTAAGGGGCTGCCGGAGAAAAGTCGCCAAGACACGATGATCTAAAGGGCATCGTTCAACATACCCACGCCTCTTCGCCATGGTCGCTTCTGGGCACCATGGTGTCTGGTAAGAAAATAACCGCTGGCGGCTATTTTATCGTAGATGTGCTGCCACGGCTAATCCTTATAAGCCAAAGCAGGTCGGTGGGCCGCCCCTCCATTTCGCCACACCTCCGGCCCGAGTACGCTAAAGGAGGCGTCACGCGATGAATATCCGCGCATTATGGCGTTGCGCCATGCTGCTGGCCGTGCTTGCTTCGCTCGTGGCCTGCGGGGGCGCGCCGGGCGCATCCGAATCGTCGGCTATTCCGCCTGATGGACAAAAGAAAACCTACCAGGATCTGGTCGTGGGGTTTGCGCAGATCGGGGCCGAGAGTGAGTGGCGCACGGCCAACACCCACTCCATTCAAGAGACAGCAAAGCGCCTGGGCGTCGAGCTGAAGTTCTCCGACGCGCAGCAGCAGCAGGCCAATCAGATCAAGGCCATTCGCGCGTTCATCGCCCAGCGGGTCGATGTGATCGGCGTCTCACCGGTCGTCGAGACGGGCTGGGACACGGTCTTCGCCGAAGCGAAACAGGCCGGCATCCCGCTGATCCTGCTGGACCGCCACGCCGCTGTGCCTGACGATCTCTTCAGCGCGTTCATCGGCTCGGATTTCGTCCAGGAGGGTCAACGCGCCTGTGCGGAGATGGCCCGGCTGCTGAACGGCCAGGGTAATATCGTCGAACTGGATGGCACAGAGGGTTCCGCGCCGCAGATCGACCGCCGCACCGGCTTCGAGCAGTGCTTGAAGGATCACCCCGGTATGCGCGTGATCACCCGGCTGTCCGGCGATTTCATCCGCGCGCGGGGCAAGGAAGTGATGGAGACGCTGCTGCGCGAGCACGGTCGGCAGTTCAACGCGCTGTTCGCTCAGAACGACGACATGGCGCTGGGCGCGATCGAGGCGATCGAGGCGTATGGCCTCAAGCCCGGCGTCGACATAAAAATCGTCTCGGTCGACGCGGAGCGCGCCGCCTTTGAGGCGATGATCGCCGGCAAGCTGAATGCGACGATTGAGTGCAACCCGCTGCTCGGCCCGCAGTTCTTCGAGACCGCGCTGCAACTGGCGAATGGCGCGCCGGTCGAAAAATGGGTCAAGTCCAACGAGGATAT
>JBBSAN010000189.1:0-10094 GCA_038252265.1 Chloroflexia bacterium | reverse complement strand
TTTTGGAGGGGGTGCGCAGGTTGCACCCCCCTCTTTTTTGGGGTGGATCGCGTATAATGGGGGCGAGATGCGGTGCGTCTGTCGCGGCTATCGCGCACAATCTAATCCCAGGAGGGTTCACAAGATGGCAGTGTTGCACAAAGAAACCATTCACCTGGACACAGACGGAAAGAAACTGACCGCCCATGTAGTGCGGCCCGATTCGCAGGAGCCGCTGCCGGGGGTGGTCCTGATCCAGGAGTGGTGGGGGATCGAGCCGCACATTCAGGATCTGGCCCAGCGGCTAGCGGCGGAGGGCTTCGTGGTGCTGGTGCCCGACCTGTATCACGGCAAGATCGTCACCGAACCGGACGAAGCGGGCAAGGCAGTGATGATGCTGCACGGCAATGTGGAGAATGCGTTGGGCGAGATCGGGCTGGCGCTGGACACGCTCAAGGCGCGACCCGATGTGGAGCCGAAGCGGGTGGGCATCGTCGGCTTCTGCGTCGGTGGGTTCCTGACCTGGCGGACCGCGCTGCGGACGCCGGACCTGGCGGCGGCGGTGCCGTTCTACGCCGGGGGCTTCGACCCGACCGAGGAGCAGATCGCCGGACTCCAGGTGCCGGTGCTGGCGATCTACGGCAAGAAGGACGGGAGCATCCCGATGGACGTGGTCCACAAGATCGAGCAGTGGATGAAGGCCCACCAGAAAGAGGGCGAGGTCCGCGTCTACGATGCCGGGCACGCCTTCATGAACCCTGACCACGGTATGGGCGACGAAAAATCGGCCCAGGACGCCTGGCCGCGCATGGTCCAGTTCCTCCAATCGCACATCAGTTGACGAGCAATGAGCAATGAGCAATGAGTGCTGAGTGACGAGTGCTGAGTGGTATGTTATCCCTCTCCAACCCGCAAGTGCTAAACAAGAACGGGCATCCTTTATGGAGGATGCCCGTTCTCATTGCTCATCGCTCATCGCTCATTGCTCATTGCTCATTGCTCATTGCTCATCGCTCGTTACTCAGCACTCAGCACTCGTCCCTCGTCTACCCGCGGCGGAACTCGCGGCTGAAGCGCCACATGGCGAAGGCGGCGAAAACGAGGCCCAACCCGGCCAGGACGGCGGGATAGAACAGGTTGGGCGTGCGCCCGCGCAGCATGATGTCCTGCAAGCTGAGAATGCCGTGGGTGACCGGGAGGGAGTAGGAAAGGGCGCGCACCGGCTCCCAGAAGCTGGTCAGGGGCAGGAAGAAGCCGCTGAAGAAGACGGACGTGAGCAAGGCCAGCATCGCCAACTGGACCGCCTGGCTTTCGGTTTTGGAGACCATCGACAGGCCGAAGCCCAGCCCCAGCGAGGCGAAGATGAGCAACAGCAACATCCCTGCCAGCCAGAAGTAGTCGCCCAGCATCGGGATGCCCAACACCGAATAGGAGCCGCCGCCTACATCGACGCGGAAGATCGC
This sequence comes from Chloroflexia bacterium, assembly GCA_038252265.1. GTDB lineage: Bacteria > Chloroflexota > Chloroflexia > QHBQ01 > JAICKM01 > JBBSAN01. Next base: position 8,652 of record JBBSAN010000189.1, on the reverse strand, counting down.
CAGCCCGACCAGCGCCGCCGCCAGCACGCCCAGAAAGAGCATAAAGCCCAGGTATTTCCCGGCGAGGATCTCGCCCGGCGTGATCGGCGCGACGCGGAAGAGTTCGACCGAGCCGCGCGTCCGCTCGCGCACCATCGAGAGCGCCCCGAGCGTGATCGCGATATGCTGGAGCAAGAGGGCGATCACCCCTGGGGTGTAGAAATTGAGGAACGTCGGCTGCCCGGCCAGATTCTTGGCCTGCCCGAAGAAGGGCGCGGCCAGCACATAGGGGTTCATCTGCTGGAACTGGGCGGTCAACCCCTGCATATCGCGCACGTCTTTGCGCACTGCATCGGTGCGGGTACGCAGCCGCTGCGGGTCGGGGGTGGGCTGATCCAGCTCTTCCTGCAAGGCCGCCACATCGTTGTTCATATTGCGGATGGATTGTTCGCTCTTGTCCAGGTTTTGCTGCTGGACGGTCGTGGTGGTGCCGGTGATCGGGGCGGATTGCAGCAGTTGCAGCATCAGCCCCGCGCCGAGCAAGACCACATCGGCGTTGCTGCGGACTTCCGGCGATTCCTGCCCGGCCTGTTGCACATTCCCCTGGGCCAGACTGTCGCTGATCCGGCCCAGCGCGGCATCGAGCTGGGTCAGCGCCTGGCGCACGTCGCCTGCCCCGGCCTGTCCCCGCCGGAACGCGGCGACGACCGTCTCTTTGTTCAGATCATTGGTGAAGTTCAACGTGCCGACTTCGATGCGGGCGGCCCCCACCGGGTCTACCTCGCTGTAAAGAACCGGGATGATCGCCTGTGCCCCCGCGCCGATCTGCTGGGTGATGTTGTCGGGGAGGGCGATGACCACATCGGTTTCGCCCTGGCGGAGCCGCTGCTTGGCCCCCTCCATGTCCACCGTCACATCGATGATATTCATCACCCCTTTGTTGACATTGAACTGGCTACGCAGGCTATCGCGCTGGCCGGTATACGCCGGGTCGTTGGGAATGACCAGGATGGCGCGCAAGGCCGGGAAGGTGTTGACATAGCCGACCCCGAACAGGAGCAGAATGAGGAACGGGCCGAGCAGCAACGAGAGCAGCAGCCGGGGTTGCCGGATGATCTCACGTACTTCTTTGCCAGTGAAGCTCAGGACTCGGATCAAGCGCTTGGCTAAGTGCATCGGGGCCTATCTTTCGCTGGTTATTCGGCGGGGGCCGCGCTGTTCGTCCCACCCATCAACTGGATAAACACTTCGTCGAAGGTGGGGCGGTATTCTTGCAGGCTGCTGACGGTGACCCCGGCGTTATCGAGGCTGTTCAGCATCAGCGGGATCGCGTCGCCCGCATCGGTGACGTGGACGCGGATACTGTTGGGCGGCTTGAGCCACTCATAAAGCGGTTTGCCGCCCTGGGTGATGACGTAGGGTTGGGTGAGCAGTAGCTTGATCGTATCGGAGGTGAGATTATGCGACTCCAGTTCCACCATGTCCCCGTGCATCGCCATGCGCCGCAACTCCAACGGGGTCGCAATCGCCACGATCTTGCCCGCGCGGATCACCCCGACGCGGTCGCAATATTCGCTTTCGCCCACATATTGCGTGGTGACGAAGATGGTGCGTCCGCTGTCGCGCAGGCGGCGGAACTCTTCCCAGAACTTGCCGCGTAGGACCGGGTCGATGCCTGCTGTCGGCTCGTCCACGAAGAGCAGCCGGGGATTGTGGATCAGCGCGGCGGCCAACTCCAGGCGGCGCTGCATCCCGCCGGAAATATTCTCGGCCAGGCGACCCCGCGCCGGGGTTAGTTCGACAAACTCCAGCAGGCGCTCGATCTGCGGCCTGCGGGCGCGCCACCCTATGCCATGTGCCCCGGCCATGAAGTTGAGGTTTTCGTAGACGGTGAGGTTGGGATAGAGCACGAACTGCTGCGGCATGTAGCCGAATTCTTCATGCAAGGCGCGGTTGGGCTTGGCCGGGTTGGTCCCCAGCAGGCGGACCTCGCCGCTGGTCGGGGCATAAATGCCGTTGATCAGCCGCATGGTCGTGGTCTTGCCGCTGCCGCTCGGCCCGATAAAGCCGAAAATCTCGCCCTCGTACACCTCAAAATTCAGGTCATCCACGCCGGTTTCTTCGCCAAACTTCTTGGTGACATGCTGAAGCTGGATCACAGCCCGGCGCGCTGGGGCCACCGGGGGGGTCGGCACCGTCGGGGTGGCAATAGCGGGTGCTGCCGCCGGGACTGGGGCCACCGTCGCCGGGGGCGCTGCCCGCCGGGGATCGGGTTGTGATGCAGGTTGTACCATGGGGTCTCCCAACTCTGTAGCAGTCTCGGCAGATACAACGAGCCGTAGCCGGAAATCATACGAATTAGGTGAGGGATCACCACGGAGACACGGAGAACACGGAGATCTCCGTGCCCTCTGTGTCTCCGTGGTGATCACTTAACTTCCCACTTCTACCTCACCCACGACGAAGAAGCGCCCGGTGCTGAGGGTTTGCCGCACCGGGCCGAACGGGGCCAGGGCGGCGGCGAGTTGGTCGGCGGTGTAGTAGACTTTGAGGACGGTGTGACGGGAGCCATCGTTCAGCGAGCGATCCTGGATCTCGACCTGCCCGGTGCGATCGGGCGGCTGCTGCGAGTCGAAGATCAGCACCCGGCCCCCTGGGCGGCAGACGCGGACGACGCCGCTGAGAAACGCCGCTACCCGCTCCAGGGGCACGTGGCTCAACCAGAAGCCGCAGATCACTCCATCGAACGTGCCAGGGGCAAAGGGCAGGGCGTAGGCGTCGGCGCGCACCTGGGCCAGGCGGGTGGCCGGAGCTTCTCTTTGCGTCCGGGCGCGGCTCTGGGCCAGCATCGCGGGCGAATAGTCGGCCCCCACGATCTGGGTCGTGCCGCCCCGCGCCAGGTGCGGTTCCCAGCGGCCCGTGCCGCAGGCCAGGTCGAGCAGGTGGCCCCCGGCGAACCCCTCAGCGATCCGGCCCAGGTGGGCCACCTCCATGTGCCACTGCGCGTTGGTCGCCGGATCGTCATAGCGGCCCCGGCGCTCGTACCAATCGTCATACTCCGGGGCGCGCTGCTCGTAATAGGTGTGCATGGCTGCCGCGATGGGCGCGAATTCGGGATCGGTCAGCGTCATCTATCCCCCTGGTGCTTATGCCCGTGGTGGTACGCTACGCAGGAAGTCCAGTACCGCCTCGTTGAACTCGGTAGGCCGCTCCATGTTGACGATGTGCGCGGCGTCGGGGATGAAGACGGTCTGCGCGCCCGCGATATGGTCGGCCATGTATTCCAGGCTGGTCAGCACATCGGGCACGTCGCTGTCCCCGGCGATCAGCAGGGTGGGGGTATGGATTTCGCCCAGGCGGTCGCGGGCGGGCGGCTCTAACGCTTGGGGTTGGCCCTCGCCATCTGGGCGCATGTAGGTTTCGCCGTTGGTCTCGCGGATGAACTCGCGGACGGCGGGGGCGACCTGTTCGGGCGTGCGATGGGGGCCATCCACCCAGATCTGTAGCTCCAATTCCACCGCCTCGTCGATATCGTCTTCGTCTTCCGCCTCCTCGACCAGCACCCACCCTTGCTCCAGGTAGGCCGAGGGGGGTTCATGCCCCAAGCGAGTCGCCGCCAGAATCAGGCTGTCCACCATCGCCGGATAGGCGACGACAAAGCTCAGCGAGACCATCCCGCCCAGCGAGAGGCCCAGTACATGGGCGTGCGCGATGTCGAGGTGGACCAGCAGATCGTGCAGATCCTGGTAATAGGCGAAGTCCGTCTCCGCATCGGAGGATTGGCCGAAGCCGCGCATATCGTAGCGGATGACCCGGTAGTGGTCCGCGAACGTCCAAAATTGCGCGTCCCACATCCGGCTAGGGGCCAGCCCGGCATGGGTCAGCACCAGCGCCGGTCCGCTCCCCGCCACTTCATAGTACAACTGCCCGCCCGCAACTGGCGCATAGCCGGTCTGATGCTCTCCTGGCATTGCTATCTTCTCTCCTGATGCGTGATGCGTGACGAGTGCTGCGTGCTGCGTGCTGAGTGCTGAGTGCTGAGTATCTACGCAATACGCAATACGCAGTACGCAGTTGTAATCACGCAGCACGCAGCACTCGTCACGCATCACGCATCACGCAAATGCTTGTCGAGGAAATCCCCGATGGCGGGGTAGGCAACCAGCCGGTTTTTGAGCTTGACCACGCCGTGGCCTTCGTCCTCGAAGCGCAGGTATTCCACCGGGTGCTGGCGGGCTTTCAGGCTGGCGACCATCTGCTCGGCCTCGTCCACCGGGACGCGGGGGTCGTTCGCCCCGTGGATGACCATCAGCGGCGCGGTAATGCGGTCCACATAGTGGATCGGGCTGATCTCGCGCAGGAAATCGGCGTCGGCTTCCAGGCTGCCATACTCGGCCTCGCGCAGCTTGCGCCGCCAGGGGCCGGTGTTTTGCAGGAACGTCTCGAAGTTGGCGATGCCGACGATGTCCACCCCGGCGGCCCAGAGCGTGGGCTGGCTGGTCACGGCGGCCAGGGTCATGAAGCCGCCATAGCTGCCGCCCATCACCGCGATCCGCCGCGCATCGATCTGCCCCGACTCTTGCAACCAGGCGACGGCGGCGGCCAGGTCTTTGACCGAATCCATCCGCAGGCGCACATCGTCCAGGTGAACATAGGTGCGGCCATAGCCGCTGCTGCCGCGCACATTGGGGGCGAGGACGGCGTAGCCGCGCTGCACGAAATACTGGATGACCGGGTTGAACGTGGCGCGGGTCTGGCTCTCCGGCCCGCCGTGGACGTTGATGATGCAGGGGACGCGCTGGTCTGCCGGGATGTTGGGCGGGTAATAGAGGAAGGCCGGGATCGCTCGCCCATCGAAGCTGGGGTACTGGATCAGTTCTGGCTCGGCGAACGCTTCCAGCGGAATGCCTGCCCGGTCGCTGCGGGTGATCGGCTGGGCGGTGCCGTCCGTCAGGTTCCAGACCCAGATATCGAGGTTGCGGGCGGGCGTATGGAAGTTGAAGGCCAGCCGGGTGCTGTCGTGCGACCAGGTGATCTCGGAGGCATAGCCGCTGGCGCTGCTGCCGGTGACGCCGATGACGCTGTGCGGCAGCCCCGCCGGCTGGCGGTCCTCGCCGCTCTGGAGGTCGCGCACATGGAGTTCCGAGTACCCGGCGGCGTTCACGGTATAGGCCAGGAGGCGACCGTCGGGCGACAGGTGGCAGCTTTCCACGTCCCAATCGGGCGCAGCCAGCGTTTCCCACGCGCCGTTACCCAGGTTCAGCCGCACCAGGGCGGTGAACTCGCGGCCCTCATCGGTCACGAGATAGAGGCTCCCGCCGTCGGGTGCCCATTCCACGCTCTGGTAGACGGCATCATCGCTGTGCGGGGTCAGCAGGGTCGGTGCGCTGCCGTCCAGCGGCACCAGATAGAGGTTGTTGTTAGACGGTTTCTCCACGTTGGTGACGATCAGCGCCGAGCTATCGGGTGCCCAGCCGAGGGCGTAGTTAGTGCCATCCTGCTGGTAGACTCGAGTAGGGGTCGCGCCGGGGGTGCTGACATCCAGGGTGTACACATCGAAGAAGGCCGGGCTGCGGCTGTTGTCGGCATAGGCAATGCCGTTGTCGTCGGGTGCCCAGCCGCCGAAGGCGTGGATGATCGCCGGGTCGGCGCTGAGCGGGCGAGTGGTGATCCCGTCAGCGCTCAACAGCGTGAACTGGACGTGCTCGTTGCCGCCCACGTCGCCGCCCAGGAGCATCTGGCCGCTGTGGTGGTCGGGGATGGCGTAAAGCACACGCTCCGGCCAGTAGGTGATCTGGCTGGGCCAGGCTCCCGGCGTGTCTACGGCCCACAATTGGGGCAGGCCGGTAATGTCGGTGATAAAGAAGAGGCGCTGGTCGTCCGGGCTGAACGCCGGGCCATAGGCCTGCCGGATGTTCAGAAAGCGCTCAAACTCATACGGGGTAGCCAGGGTAGTGTCCCTCCTTTGCGAGGTGTGCGGCTGGGATGGGTGTGGTGCCAGCACGGGCACGGGGCCGTGGCGCGGTGTGGTCCGGCCCTATTGTAGCATGGGGCGGGGGCGATGGGCAAGTTTGCCTAACGGCTGGCCGGAAGGCGGCGGCGACACCTGCCGCCCGCTGCATCGTTATGTTAGAGGATGGGGTGATTGGCCGGGCGGTGCGCTGTTGTGCTTGACACCCCTCCCCGGCGCTGAGTATAATGACCCGGCTACAACAATCGGTCGAGGCCCCGCCGGGGCCTCGATATAGGGGGAGTTTCCTCGTTGATGACCCGTGCGCGGGCCGTGGTGGACTACCGCGACCTGCTGAAAAACCTCGTGGTGCGCGACCTGAAGGTGCGCTACCGGAACTCGTTCCTGGGCTTCGTCTGGTCGCTGCTCAATCCGCTGCTGATGATGCTGGTGTTCACCTTTGTGTTCACCACGCTCATGCCCAACGGCAACTTTCCCGACTTCCCGGTCTTCTTGCTGTCGGCGTTGTTGCCCTGGAACTGGTGCGCGGCAGCGGTCATGGGCGGCACCGGCAGCGTGGTCGGCAACGGGCACCTGATCAAGAAGGTCTTTTTCCCCCGCGAGTTGCTGCCGATCAGCGTGGTCGTGTCGAGCATGATCAACTATCTGCTGGCGCTGCCGGTGCTGTTCGGCATGATTCTGTTGTTGCATCGGAGCTATGAGACCTCGGTCGGGGCGCGGTCCATTCTCGGCCCCAGCTTGCTCTGGTTGCCGCTGGTCGTCGTCACCCAGTTCATTTTTCTCTCTGGCCTGGCCCTCTTCCTGAGCGCGCTCAACGTCTTCTTCCGCGACACCGAAGTGATCATGGATGTGATCGTCACCGCCTGGTTCTTCCTGACCCCGGTCGTCTACCGCCTGGAGAACCTGTCCACCAACACGGATGTGATCGACTGGATGTACCGGCTCAACCCGATGGCCGCCTTGATCGGGGCGTACCGCAAGATCCTCTATTTCGGCGAGTTCGGCAGCGTGCAGGATATCGGCGGTCTCTTGCGGACCCTGGTGACGGCGTCGGTCGTTTTAGTGTTGGGCTATCTCTTTTTTATGCGGGTCCACCGCCAGTTTGGCGAGGAGTTATAGCACGCCCCGGCGCTGCTGGTGAATTATGGCGAAACCTGACCTCAAACCAATAGCCCCGCCGACCAACGGCAACGGCCACGGCCATGCGTCGCCCGGCCTGAACGGGCAGCACGATCCTGCGGATGACGTGTCCATTGTCCCCGCCCGCGAAGGGGGCGTGCTCCACCCCGACGCCCGCCAGAGCGAGACCCCGGCGGAGCGGCGCAAGGTGATCAAGTTCAGCCATGTGTCTAAGCGCTTCCAGTTGCACACGGCGCGGCCCAAATCGTTCCAGGATATGTTGGTCGGGTTGGTAGGCCGCACGCGCCGCCGCCCGCCGGAAGAACTCGCGCCGACCCGGGCGTTCTGGGCGCTCAAGGATGTGAACTTTTCGATTTATGAAGGCGAGGCGGTTGGCCTCATCGGCGAGAACGGGTCGGGCAAGTCCACCACGCTGAAGCTGATCAGCAAGATCCTCTACCCGAACACCGGCAGCGTCGACGTGGTGGGCAAAGTGTCGGCCCTGCTGGAACTGGGCACCGGCTTCCACCCCGACCTGACCGGGCGCGAAAACATCTTCCTCAACGGCAGCCTGCTGGGCATGAGCCGCAAGGCGATGGAGGGGCTGTACGAGCAGATCGTGGACTTTGCCGAGCTGGGGCAGTTTATCGAACAGCCGATCAAGTGGTATTCGTCGGGTATGGTCATGCGCCTGGGCTTCGCCGTGGCGATCAACGTCAACCCCGACATTCTGATCACCGATGAAGTGCTGGCGGTGGGCGACGAAGCGTTCCAGCGCAAGTGCCTGGAAGCTATCGCCCAGATCCGCCGGTCGGGCAAGACGATCATCTTCGTCTCGCACGCGCTGGAAGCGGTGCGCGGGCTGTGCCAGCGGGTGATCTGGCTGGACCATGGCGAAGTGCGCGCCGACGGCAAGGCCAGCGCCGTGATCGACCAGTACCTGGAACACGCCAACCGCCGCCACCGCGACCGGCTAGAAGCCGAATTCGCTGGCTCCCATCCGGCTCAACAGGCGGATGCCGCGCCCGGCGACACCACTGCTACCGAGGGAACACCGGCGGATGGTGCGGAAGGCACGCCCGTCGAGCGTCCGGTGACGCGCTGGGGCAGCGGCGAGGTGCGCGTCACCGATGCCCAGTTCCTCGACGGCAACGGCGTCCCGGCGAAAGTGTTCCAGACCGGCGACCCGCTGACCATCCGGCTCTATTACTCTGCCCCGGCGCGGGTCTGGTATCCGGTGTTCGGCATCGCGCTCTACACCGGCAACGGGGTCCATGTGTTCGGCCCGAACACCCGCTTTGCCAACGTGGAGATCCCGTTTATCGAGGGCGAAGGCTACGTGGACTACACCATCGCTTCCCTGCCGCTGATGTCCGGCGTGTATGACCTGACGGTGGCCGCGACCAATTCCGACATGACGGTGATGTACGACCACCAGCACAACTGGTATCACTTCGTGGTGCAACCCAACCCCGACCTGCCCGACCGCTTCGGCCTGGTCTACATCCCCGGCACCTGGCACGTACATACGGGGGCTGGGGGATAGGGGTTAGGGGTTAGTAGTATCTCTCCAACCCTCCCCA
>JBBSAN010000188.1:0-10108 GCA_038252265.1 Chloroflexia bacterium | reverse complement strand
GCGCGATCAGGGCGGGGATGGTCACCCAGGCCAGTTCGACCCGCTTGAGCGCCCGCAGCACCAGGTAGTTGATCGGGCCGAGCAAGAGGACATAGGCCAGCAGGAACCCGCCGATCAGCCAGGCGTTCGGCAGATCGAGGCCGGGAATGTTGAACGGGTTCCCGTTGTAAGAGTAGCCGTAGAAGTAGCCAAACTGATTTTGCAGCCGCCGCTGGCCGGTCAGGCTTAATTCGACGCTGGTGGTGCTCAGGGCACGCTGCCACAGCGCCCCCGTGCTGTTCCATCCGGCCAGCGGTGGCCCACTCGGATCGAGCGCCAGGAACAGGATCGTGCCTGCGCCGTAGCGCCGCTCGACCAGCAGCGGCCCGGCCCCGTCAGCGACCAGCACCTGGGCACCCCGGTCGGATAACGGGCGGGCCGCCGTCACCAGTACCGGCCCGGTGCTCTGAAGCGACGCCGTGATCGTGCTGTAGGCGCTGAGGGCGCTGAAATCGGTGGCCTGCCGGGTGCCGGTCACCTGCACCGGCAAGAGGTCGCTCAGGCCCGCCAGGGTGTTGCCGCCGCCGCCCGCCACCACCAGCGTCCCCCCGCGCAAGACCCACCCCTCCAGGGCGGCGTGGACTTCGTCGGCCAGGGTGCTCGTGTCGGTCCCGGCCAGGATCAGGGCATCCAGTCCGGCCAGGGCTGCCGCGTTGGGGGGCAAATCGGCGGGTTGAAGGTGGGCCACGGTGACCCGGTTCCCGCTACTGCCGCTACTACTGCTGCTCAAGCCCGGTATGGAAGGCCCGGTGCTCTGAAGGCCCAGGTTCGCGCCGTTCAGCACGTTGAGCAGGCCGGGGTCGGCGCTGACCACCCCCAGCAGGAAGGCGGGGTACTCCACCGGATCGACCGCAATCGTCTGCTTGATCAAGGTGTTGCTGCCGCGCATCAGCCGCACATCGAAGCTGCGGGCATAAGTGGCGGCGAAGGTGCTGAGGGTGACCTGCTTGCGGCTGGGCGAGGGTAGCTCGATATCCCGCACATAGGTGGTGATGTCGCTCCCGCTGTCGTTCTTCGCCACCACCTGCAACTGCCCGGCCACGGTGCCCGTCCCATCGTTGCTCAGGTCCACCTGCACCGGGAACCACTCGCCCACCTTGTAGTGCCCGTCATATCCCGCCCGCACGCGCATGGTCACCCCCGCCGGTTGGGCCAATGCGGATTGCGGATTGCGGATTGCGGATTGCGGATTGGGGGATGCGGAGAGAGGCGCAGCCCACACCGGGGCCAGCGGGGACAGGCCAACCCCGCCGAGCAGCAGGAGCAGCAGCGCGATGCGGTAGAACAACGGCGGTGACAGGCGATAGGCCATCGGTCGGGCGACTCTCCCCTCGGCAAAATGTGTGGTGTATTATACCAGTAGTGCCAACTCTTGGCGAACCGGAACGTGATGCGTGAAACGTGATGCGTGATGCGTGATGCGTGAGAAATACTTTGTATGAATTATACCCAACGCTTTCCCTAAACCTAATACGCAATACGCATCACGCATCACGTTTCACGCATCACGTTTCACGCATCACGCATCACGCATCACGCATCACGTTTGACACGTTTGCCAGGCCCATGCTATCATACCACCAGCCCCAACGCCCGGCGGCCCTGTTCCTTATGTAAGACGCACAAGCCGCGCCGGATGTTTCAAGGAGGAGGAAGACTCATGCCGGAAGATCCCACGCCTACCCCCCCGCCCGCCCCCGCCCCGGCCACCCCACCCCCGCCCAGCCTGGAAGCGATTGTCGCGGAAATCCGGCGGCTCTATAGCCAGAGCGAAGAACTGGAGCGGCAGAGCGCCTACCTGCTGGCCCGGCGACAGGCGCTGGAAGCGGCGCTGGCCGAGCGGCTGTGCGACACGCTGGGGGCCGATCTGGCCGCCGAGGTGGGGGCGACCCTGGTGCCGCCGGTCACCGCGCCGCCCGCCGCACCTGAAGCGGCTGCGCCCGACACCGGAGCGACCTTTGAGAGCCGGGCGTTGGGGGCGTCCACCTTCGAGACCGCTGCCCCCTCCACCGCTGCCCCGCCGAGCGTTCCGACCCCGCCCAGTGCCCCGCGCCTGATTGTGCGCGGCGTGAATTATTACCCGTCGCAGCGCGGCTGGTGGCGCATGTGGTGCGACTGGCACCCCGACGAGATCAGTAGCGAACTGGACCTGGCGAAGGGCCTGAGCGTCAACACGATCCGCACCTTCCTCCCCTTTTCGGTGCTGGAAGGCCGCCCGATCCCTGACGACACCGGCCACCTTTGCCCCGGCGATGCCAATGTCATCCTCGACCGCGTGGACCAGTTTCTCGGCCTGACCAATGATCGGGGCATGAAGGTGATCCTGGGGCTGTTCGATGAGTACCCCGTGCTGCCGGAGTTGATCAACAACCCGCTGACCGCCATGAACCATCTCGACCGGGTGCTGAACTATATCACCAACCACGGGCGGGGCGTGCGGCTGGGCGACGACCCGCGCATCCTGATGTGGGATCTGGTCAACGAGTTGGACGATTCGGTCAAGGTGACGCCGGGCAGCGACCCGCCGCGCCCGCTGTTCCTCCAGCCGATGTTCGCCGCCGACCCGATCAAATACTATCCCACGCCCAAGGGCGACCCGATCTGGCCCTGGGTCCACGAGGGGCTGACCTGGCTGAAGCTGGTCTATAACCACGTCTATTACCAGAGCAGCCAGCAGATCACCTTCGGGGTGCTCAACCCGTTCAGCGCGGTCGAACTGGTCAAGGTGTTCCCCGATGCCCGCCATGTTCCGCAGTACCACGAATACCTGCCCTATAGCGGCGACCCGGTGGCCTACAACCTGGCTGTGGACGAGCGAATGCGGATCATCTGGATTCGCACCGGGCGGCGCACGCTGATCGGGGAGCTTGGCCCGCCCAGCAAGTTGAGCCTCAACGGGCTAACCTGGACCGAGAACCTGCAACGGGATGCGATTTCGGTCATCCTGCGTGCCGCCCAGCGCAACGCCGACAAGATCCTGGGCACCTGCATCTGGACGCTGACCGACTGGAACTTCACCGGCACCCAGGAGAACGACGAGAAGTACCGGGGCCTTTTCCGCGCTGCTGACTTGTCACCCAAGCCCGCCGCCCTGGTCGTGCGCTCGATCTATCAGCAAATGGCGTGATGGGCGATGGGGACGAGGTATGAGGTATGAGGTATGAGGTATGAGGTATGAGATCGTCTCCGTGATCTCCGTGCCTCCGTGGTGAAGTACAAAGGGCATCCCCATCCCCTGATATGGAGGTATGATGATGGCGGAGGACAGCGCGGATAGCAGCCAGCCGATGACGTTGGATGCCCTGGTAGCCGAGATTTTGGCGCTGCGGGTGCAGGAGCAAGAGCTGGCGGCCCAACTGGCCGAGATCGGGGCGCAGCGCGGGCCGCTGGAGGCGCAACTGGTAGCCCTGTTGCGCGAGCAGTTGGGGCCGGACCTGGCCGCGCAGGTAGGCGCAGCCTTGCTCCCGCCGATCAGCCCGGCAAGCGGAGGACTGCGGACTGCGGACTGAAAGAAACGCGATGCGTGCTGAGCGATGAGCCGTCAAACGACCTCAGCACTCAGTCCTCAGCACTCAGCACTCAGCACTTTAGAACGGCGGGGGGCCGGTGGGGGGCGGTTGTTGCTGGGCCAACCATTCTCGATAGGCCTGGTAAGTCTGGATTTCACCGGTATAGAGGCGCATCACTTTCAGGATGTCTTCGTACTGCTGCTCCCGCTTGCGCTTCTGCTGGGCGTCAATACGCTCCATGATTTCGTTGAGCACTTCACGAGGGTTGGGCACGCCGTCGAAAGTAAAGGCGGCGCTTTCGCCCGGCACCTTGATCACAATGTCGCCATACCCCAGCACAAAGGACAGCGGGTTGGGTTGGTCCACCCGTAGGTCGGTAATGCGGTCGAGCTTGGTCTCTTTCGTTTCCTCTTGCAACCCCAGCGGGCGCGCCTCATAGTCGATCAGACTATCGCCTTGTACTTTGTAGTAATCATTGCGCCAGTCTTCCCATTGATAAAGCATCGCCACCAGGATCAACAGCCAGACAAAAGGCCGGGCTGCCGCCAGGAAATCGCCCACCGAGTTCTGATCGCTGCCCAGCAGCCGGAACATCACGCTCGCCAGCAGGTTGGTGCCTTCAAACAGGAGAAGCCCCAGGAACGGCTTCGCTTCGGCTTCCAGCAAAAACCACCAATGTTTGTGCCAGATGACGTTGCTGCCATTGCGCTGGGGACGGCGAGGAAACAACAGGTTGAGGGTATCATACCCTTGGGGCGCAGCCGACATAAAATTCGTCATAGCACTGGGGCGCGGGGGGAGTGGTTGTGCATAAACCACATGATCACGGACGCTATCCTTGAGCCATTTCTCAAAGCCCGGCTGAATCACCGCCTGCCACTCTTTTTGCTTTTGCAGGACCAACGAGCGCAGTCCATTGGGATCACGAATATCCTTAAAGTTGATTGTCCCAAAGCTCGCCGTCCCAATGGTAATCGCCCCGACTTTAAGTGACTTGTTCAACGGGTTATCCAGTTGGGAAATGACATTCTGCACCTTGTCCAGCGGCACTTCGCGGCGCGTTTCGTGCCGCAACGGGGCACTTTCCCGCACAATCAACTTCTGGCTGGTGAGTTCAATCCAGGTACTCCACCATTCCCAGAAAACATAAAGTGCCCAGAGCAGACTCACGAGTGGGATGAGCAAGAGCAAGACGATAATCACGACGCTCACAAAATCGGGCACACTGGGCGTCACGCTGGAGGCTAATGCCGTATTCACAATGAGAAACGCGAAGAAGCCGATCAACATTAGAATAATAGGGAAAAGGAGACGGCGGGCCAACGCAATCCAATGCCGCCGCCACCGGCCCACCACAACGTCCGCTGCTGGCGCGGGGGTGGGCGGGCTGATCAGCATCGGTTTGGTAGGCTTGAGAGACGCATCCATGGTTCTATTTTACATAAGAATGAATGAGCCGTCAATGGGTGTTGTGTTCAAAAAAGCATATTGCAAAAGCGGTGCCACGGTCCTGGCCCGCTGTACCCTGGGATAGATGTGGTATAATTGATGGGATTAGGATCGTACTTATCAGAATTATCGGAGGATCAAAACAATGTTGTGGGTATTACGGGTGTGCCGCTGGTTGGTGGCGCGCCTGCCGGTGTGGTTGGGCCGCTGGTTGGCCTGTCGCTCCGGTGATTTAGGCTATTATCTGGCGGCACGAGGACGGCGCGCGGCGATCAGTAACATGCGCCATGTGCTGGGGCCAGGGGCCAGTTGGGGCCAGGTGCGCCGGGCGGCGCACAAGGTATTCCAGAACGTGGCGCTGGATTATTATGATATGCTGCGCGTGCCCGACCTGAGCGACGAGGCGTTGCGGCGTGAGGTGATCTTTGACGAGGCCGGGTTCGGGCGCATCCGCCCGCTGATCAACGAGGGCCACAGCCTGATCATGTTGTCGGCGCACTACGGGGCCATTGATATGGCCGGGCGGGTGCTCCAGGCCCACGGTTGGAAGGTGGCGCTGCTAGCCGACGAAGTGGGCGGCAACCGCATCTTCCAGTTTATGCGCTCGGTGCGCGAAAAGAGCGGGGCCGAGATGCTTCCCCACCAGGAGGGCATCGCCATGCTGCGCCAGTTGATCCAGACCTTGCGCGCAGGCCGCACCGTGGGTGTGCTGGCCGACCGCAACGCCAATGTCGAGGGCAATTCGGGGATCCGTGTGCCCTTCTTCGGGGAAGACATGGTGATGAGCAGCGCGGTCGCCCGGTTGGCCCTGCGCAGCAAGGCGCTGATCATCCCCTGCTTCTGCTACCGCGAGGGCCGCAAGTACGTTGTGCAGATCGAGCCGCCGATCACCCCCACGACCAGCGATCAGCCCGAACATGACGTTGAGACGCTGACTCGCAAGGTGGCGGCGATCTACGAAAAGTACATCCAGCGACATCCCGAACAATGGCTGCTGTTGTCCCCCGTCTGGCAAGACGCCGTGATCGCAGAAGCATGACACGAGTAATGAGCAATGAGCAATGAGCGATGAGCTACGTGGCAGCCAGGATAAGTTCCATCAGGCATGGCTGTCGTGTAAGTCCTCATTACTCAGCGCTCATTGCTCATTGCTCATCCCCCACCCCACCTATGGCTAACCTGATCACCCTGGGCCGTATTGTCCTGCTCTTTGTCACCATCGGGTTCCTCTACCTGCGCGAACCGTGGGCCGCCGGGGTGGCGCTGGTGCTGACCATCTTCGTCTATGTCAGCGACGCCTTCGACGGCTACATCGCCCGGCAACGGGGCCGCGCCACCGCCGCCGGGGCCGTGTTCGACATCGCCGGGGACCGCATTGTCGAAAACGCCTACTGGATCGTCTTTGCCCATATCGGCCTGATCCCGGTCTGGATCCCGCTGATCATGATCACCCGCAGCTTCGCCGTGGACGCCATGCGCAGCCTGGCCCTGGCCGAGGGCAAGACGGCGTTCGGCGACAAAACGATGATGCAGTCGCGGCTGGGGATCTGGCTGGCCGCCTCCCGCCTTCACCGCGCCCTCTATGGCGTGACCAAGGTGGTCGCCCACTGCTTCTTGGCCCTGCAATGGGGCCTGATGATCGCCCGCGAACAGGGTCTCGCCGCCGTCACCACCCCCGGCTGGGATGCCGCGTGGTCGGGCTTCCTCCTGTTCGTGCAGGGGCTGGCCTGGTTCGCGGTGCTCTATGGCGTGGTGCGGGGTGCGGTCGTCCTCTACGACTCGCGCGGCTACTTCACCAGCACGCCGGGCAGTACGCGGGGGTGAGGTACGAGGTACGAGGTACGAGGTATAATAGATTCCTGATCCCGAACTCCTGACTCCCGACCCCTGCCCCCCTTGAGAGGAAACACGAATGCCCGAGGCCAAGCCCGCCGTGATCGCCGCCGTGTTCGATGTGGACCGCACGCTGATCCCGGCGACGACGACCGAGCGGTTGTTTATCCGCTATTTGCTCCGCCGGCGGGTGATCGGGGCCGCGCAAATGCTCCATATGTTCGCCTACCTGCTGCGGGCCTTGCCGCGCATGGACCCGATGGAAGCGATCCGGCGGCAGCGGGTCTATCTGGCCGGGTTGAGCGAGGCGCGGGTGCTGCCCCTGGCTGAAGCGTGCTTTGTGGACGAGATCCAGCCGCGCGTATCGGCGGCGGGGCTGGCGGCGCTGCGCGAGCACCAGGCGCAAGGCCACACCACTGTGCTCCTCTCCGGTTCGCTCGACTTCCTCCTGCGCCCGTTGCAGATCTACACCGGGGCCGATCATGTGATCGCCACGCATATGGAAGTGAAGAACGGGCGCTACACCGGGCGGATCAGCGGTCCCTGGCCGTATGGCCCGACCAAGGCGCTCCTGATCCGCCACTTTGCCGAAGAACACGGCATCATCTTTGCTGATAGCTATGCCTACGCCGACCATCACAGCGATGTCGAAGTGCTGTCGCTGTTTGGCCGCCCGATCGTGATCAACGCCAAACCGAAGATGGCGGCGCTGGCCCAGGCCCGGCAGTGGGAGATGCGCGACTTCCGGTAGCCCCGCCTGCTCACTATAAGGAGGAGACGCCCTGATGAGCATGACAAAAGCGTACCGTGCGTATGTGCAAGAACATCTGGCCCCGCTGGTGCCGCTCCAGGTGAAGAACATGTTCGGGGAAGGCGGGGTCTACGCCGAGGATCTGATGTTCGGCATGATCGTCAATGACGCGCTCTATTTCCGCGTGGACGACACGAACCGGGCCGACTACGAGGCGCTGGGGATCAGCCCGCTGGTCGCGCATTGGATGCCGACCAAGCCGATGCCGTATTACGCAGTGCCCGCCGCCGTGATCGAAGACCCCGCCCGCCTTCAGGAGTGGGCCAACAAGGCCATCGCCGTCACCGCACGCCTGCCGAAGAAGGCGAAGCCCGCCGCCCGCCGCCCCCGCACGCCGAGCAACCTGGCATGACCGGGGCCAGCGAGGATCCCCAGGTCGCCCACGAGCGGCTGCGCGAACGCTTCCTGCAAGCAGCGGAGCGCGATTTCACCGGGGTATCGCCCCTCTACGCCCGGCTGGCGGAGGGGATCGCCGCCGACCCCGATCTGCTGGCGCTGGCGGCCCAGGCCCCGCGCGGCCAGCCGCTCTCCCTCATGTTCCTGGGCGCGGTTCACTACCTCATTCGCCAGAGGCCCGATCACCCCCTCGCCCCCTTCTATCCCGATCTGGCGGACGGCACGGTGGCGGCGGGCGACCCGTTCCCCGCGTTCCGCGCCTTTTGCCTGGACCAGCGGGGCGCGCTGCTCGACCTGTTGGCGACGCGCCGGGTGCAGACGAACGAGGTGCAACGCTGCGCCTGCCTCTTGCCCGCGTTCGGGCTGGTGGCGGATCGGGGCGGGGGCCAACCGCTCGCCCTGGTAGAAGTGGGGGCCAGTGCGGGGTTGAACCTCCTGTGGGACCGCTACGGCTATCGCTACAGCGACGGCACCACGGTTGGCGACCCTGCTGCCCCGGTGCAACTGGCCTGCACGTTGCGGGGCGAACACCGGCCCCCCCTGCCCAGCACGTTCCCCGCTGTCGCCTCCCGCGTGGGCCTGGACCTCAACCCGGTGGACTTGCGCGATGAGGACGCGGTGCGCTGGCTGCGGGCGCTGATCTGGCCGGAGCAGAAAGACCGCGCCGCGTTGCTGGAACAAGCCAGCGCCGCCGTACAGGCGGACCCCCCGCTCCTGCTGGCCGGGGATGCGCTCGACTTGCTGCCGGACGTGTTCGCCGCCATCCCGCTTGATACGACACTCTGTGTCTGGCATTCGTACACCCTCAACCAGTTTCCGCAGGAGGCCCGCGATGCGTTCGTCGCCCTGCTGACCGCCGAGTCCGCCCGCCGCACCGTCTATCATATCTGGATGGAAGGCTTTCCCGGTGACCGCCCGCATATCCGGCTCTTTTCATATCAGGGCGGGGAGCGGACAGAAGAATTGCTCGCCTATTGCAGCCCACACGGCTACTGGCTGGAATGGCTGGCGTGAACCGGGGGGCGCGGCGGACCAACTTGCTGCGCGATGCGTACGCGCTGATGACTTATCAGATCCGACGATTAACAGGAGAAGGTATTTAAGATGCCGAAGCAATCCCCTCCCCCCCTCCTGCCCCGCCTGTTGCGCGTCGGGGCGCTGACCCTCGCCCTGCCCACTGCCTATGTCGGGGCGCAATGGCTCCTGCGCGAGCGGCAGCGCGGGCCGATCGAGATCGTCGCCCACCGGGGCGGGGCCGCCACCGCGCCGGAAAACACGATGGGGGCCTTCCGCGCCGCCGCCGCTGCCGGGGTACTCAGTTGGGAACTGGACGTGCAACGCAGCCGGGACGGGGAACTGGTCATCTTCCACGATGACACGCTGGACCGCACCAGCAGCGGGCACGGTCCTATCGGCAAATATAGTTATGTCGAGTTAGCAGGGCTGGACGTGGGAAGCTGGTTCGATCCTCGCTGGCGGAAGGAGCGCATCCCTACCCTGCGCGGGGTGATCGCCTTCGCCCAGGAGGTGGGAGCGCGGATTCTGATCGAGCTAAAAAGCCCGCACCGCTACCCCGGCATCGAGGAGCAGGTGGTGGATCTGCTGGACCGCACCGGCTTCGGCCCGCACTGCATGATCCTGTCGTTCGACCCGGCCAGCCTGGGCCGCGTCCACGCGCTCGACCCCAGCCTGGTGATCGACCTCAACTATGTGGGCCGGGTGCTGCGCCCGCCGCCGCAGATCCCCGGCCTGGGCGCGGTCGGCCCGGAGTGGCACCTGCTGCTGAGCAGCCCGGCCCGCGTGCGCCAGGCCCACCAAACCGGCCAACTGGTCTATGCCTGGACGGTGAACAACCCCCGCGCCCTCCAATACCTCCAGAACATCGGGGTGGATGGGGTGATCACCGACCGGCTGGACCTGGCGGCGGGTGCTATCAACGGATGATGGGACAGATAGGACGGCTGGATGCCTGGTAAAAGCTAGCTATTTCAGCCATTTCATCATCCAAGATCCGGTCATAGCGTAGGCGTACGGCTGTAGGATATGGCTCTGCCCATTGATGGTCGGGTAT
>JBBSAN010000187.1:0-10146 GCA_038252265.1 Chloroflexia bacterium | reverse complement strand
GGGCGCGGCTCTCGGTGGCGGCCCACTTTTTCACCTTTCGGCCGGCGCCGGGCGGGCCCTGTTTGCCCACGGTCCAGGCGGCGCGCCCGGCTGATGCCCAACGGACCTATGGCTATCACCGTACCGGCATCTTGACCGCGTTAGCGAACGCGATCACGCTGATCTTGATCGTGGGGGTGATCGCCTATGAAGCCGTTGACCGCCTGCAACATCCCCCGGAGGTCAGTCCGCTGCTGATGTTCGTCTCCGCCACGGTGGGCATCGTGGTCAACCTCTACATTGGCTTCGGCTTCCGCGCGGAAAGCAGTGACAACCTCAACGTGCGTGCGGCGATGTTACACGTCTTCGGGGATGTGGCGGCGTCGGTGGGGGTCATCCTGGGGGGGCTGGTCATCTTGCTCACCGGCTGGCAACTCGCCGACCCGATCATCTCCCTGGGCATCGCCCTGCTCATCGCGAAAAGTGCCTGGGATATTCTGCGGGAGACGGTGGACATTTTGATGGAGGCGGTGCCCAAGAACTTGAATATGGCGCATTTGGTGGGCGATATGCAGCAGGTGCCGGGCGTCAGTGATGTGCACGATCTGCATGTCTGGTCGCTCGCCGGGGGAATGCCCTGCCTGTCCGCGCACGTCCAGGTGGCTACCGATCGGCCTTTGAGCGCCTGTGACACCGTATTAGCCGACCTCAACCAGGTGCTTCAGACCCGCTACAAGATTCAACATACGACGCTCCAGTTTGAATGGGTAGGCTGTGCGCCGACGGATCTCTATTGCAACCTCACTTCTGCGGAGGGCGCGGGCGACGAGGTGGGCCATTCCGATCATGACCACGCCGCGAGCGATCCGCCGCACCTGCACCGCGTTGCGGGGAGCCATCCGCCCGACTGAACGAGACCCAGCCATGTGTCAGCCAGGAGGGTGCTGGGGAAACAAACCTTGTACAGGGGAATCGCTCGCGCATGGCTCATGATCACACGCCTGGTCCGACTGCTTATGGCCGCGCATTCGCTATGGGCATCGGCCTGAACCTGACGTTCGTGATCCTGGAGTTGGCCTATGAACACGATACGGGCAAAAATAGAACCCTGAGAAAATTGATGCCTATGCTAGACCCAAATTCCACATCGGTTAAGAGGGGACATAGCAGCCAAATGTCTGCTAACTTGCATTAGAGGACATGATCGCGGATCTCTCAAGCGTGGGCATTTCTGCTAATGATGCCAAAACCCCCTCAAAGCCATCTCTGCGGTGGGCATGGCGTGTTATTCCAGGGTGGGCGGGTGAAGGATGGAACGATCATGGTTTATGGGCGTGGTATCTCGCCCGGCGGCAAAAGAACACCCCCACCTCACCATGGTGGTGGGGGTGTTCTTTTGCCGCCGGAGCGGTACGGTCTATGCTTTGGCCCGGATATCGTCAGCGGTCCGCCCGATGTTGAAGGCGGTCACAGCGGTATAGGAGAAGGCATCCACCGCCGCCAGGATCGGGAAGCCAATGACCTCAGCCTCCGTGTCTTTGGTGTACTTTAAGAACTGGTCCAACCCGCCCAGCGTGGACAGGATATTGGTGGTGCCCTCCAGCGCGTCGCCTTTGGCATCGGCATCGGCCATCTGGTCCTTCAGCACCCAGATCGCGGTGAAGATCGCGACCTGAGTCACACCGAAGAACGTGCCCAGGCCCGGGTCACCGTGGTCGCCTTAGGGTTCGACCCGCGTGCTGACCGCCGCGCTGACCAGGCCGATCAGCCCCGACAGCCAAAGGCCAAAGTTCAGGGCGCTCGGAGTGTTGGTGAAGCCGTCGCGCACCACATCGAGCGGCAGGCCGATGATGAAGCTCACCCCTTGCAGCACCACCTTGACGATGCCGAACGGCGTCTGCTGGGCGATATTCAGGCTGGCGTCTTCGACCAGGGTCATCGCGCCCAGCACGCCGCCCAGGGCCACGCCGACGAAGCTCAGCGCCCACCCCGCCGCGTTCCACGCCGCATCGTCGGGCCGGGCCAGGTCGCGGGCCGCCTCCTGTTCCAGGTCGCGGCTGCCGCTCAGCGCGGCGGTCGCCTGGCTCCAGATGGTGCTCCAGTGCAGATCCCGCAACATCTGGATGTCGCTGTCGTGCAGCGGCGGCTGGTCCTGGCCGCTCGCCAGCTTGTAGACGACGGTCAACGGGATGGCGGCCAGCAGGCTGACCAGGCTGAGGATGGTCAACTGGCTGCGCCCCTGGAAGACCACCGACTCACAGAAGTCGGTGAGGATCGGGATGTTGATCCGCGTGGTGAGCAGGGCGAGGATAGCGTCCAGCACGATGCCGAGCAGTTCGAGGATGGCATGAATGAGGGCACCGGCCACGCCAAGCGCGGCATCCAACAGAGGCCGGATCGTGCTGAGCAAATCGGCCAATCCCCGCTGCGACAGCAGGTTCTCCGGGTGCCGGAGCAGATCCATCAGCCCCGAGTTCTGGAACGTTTCGGCAGACCATAGGTTGCCGCCCACGGTTTGCAGCCGGGTGGTCAGTTCGTCGGCCACGCCGATCAGCGCCGGCCCCCACTGGAAGGCGTCCAGGCCGCTCCCGGCGTGCTGGATATTATCGCTGAACAGCGATTGCACATATTTGCTCTGCACGTCCTGCGGGGGCATGTTCGCGGTGGGGGCCGCCCCGCCCCCTGCCGGTCCGCCCAGTGCGGCGATCCAGGTGTCGAAGTTCGTGTCGATCAAGGTCCGCAACCGGGTGATGCCCTGATCCACATACGCGCCCTGCGCCAGGCTGGCGACGGCTTCCGCCGCCACGCGCTTCAGTTCGAGCAGCGCGTGCTCGATCACCTGCTCGGTCGCCAGGATGTCGCCCCAGTTGAACAGTGCCTTGATATAGTCAAGCAGATCCTGGATCTTGGCCCCCAGACTCTCGAACAGCGTGCCGACGAACTGCGTGGCCTGCTCGACCGTTTCCAGCACCAGCGAGAGTACCTGCTGCACCCCGTTGATGACGGTATTGACCAGAACGCGAATGCCGGTGATCACCTGGGTCGCCACTTGCCCGACCACCTGCACCGCCGTCGAAACCGCGCTTAAGACGATGGTGCTCCCCGACTTGATCGCCGTGTCGATCTGCTGGAAGCCCTGGGTGGTCTGCGCGACGGTCGTGTTGTAGACCTGGGTCACGCCGCCCCCGACGGTGTTGGCCGCGCTCGGCACAGTGTTGGTAAAGAAATTCGCGGTCTCGTGATAGGCCGTCGTGGCGGCATCCGGGATTGTGTGATTAAAGAAGTTGCTGATGTCGTCGAACAGGCCGCGCGAACCATCGTCCGCAGTGAGGGCGAAGTTGCGGGGGGGCAGGCCGTCTAGCAGCCGGCTGGCGTCGTCCAGGTAGACCATCTCCGGCGCGGCCAGGTCGCGTGCGCCACTATCCGCCGCCCGGGGGGTGAAGGTGCCGGCCCGCAGGTCGAGCACCCAGGCCTGGGTGTCCATCCCCGCGACGTTGAGCACGCGCCGCACCGGCTGATCGACCGGCAACAGGTGCATCACGATGTCGTCGCGCAGCGGATCAGGGGCGAGATCCAGGGCGCGGGAGCTTGTGCCGAGCGGGTCGTACACCCGCGGTGCCGGCGGCGCGGCGAAGTCCAGGTCCCGCGTGGCAACCTGCCCGGCGGTGGGTTGGACATCGTGGGTGACCACGGCGCTGACGATATGGCGCATGGCTGCCGCCGCTGCGTCGGCCTGGGCAGCGGTCACACTGGCGGGAAAGACGGTGGGGCGGGGCAGGGTGCTCAGCGGCCCCGGCGGCGGGGCCTGGCCGCGCAATTGCGCCCCGGTCAGCGTACTCAGCGTCTCATGGGCCTGCCGATCGGGCGAGATAAACAGGCGTTCCTGCTCAGCCATGAACGCGGCGCGGGCCTTGATCGGCGGGCAGGTGAGCTGGCCGAGGGCTTCGACGGCAAAGCTCAGTTCGCCCAATGCGTTGGTGGTGCGGGTGACCGGGCGGGCCGGGTCGAGCACGGCGTTGCTGCCGTCGGGGAAGTGGGCGATGGCCCGGTCGGTGCCCCACAGCGCGATCATCGTGTTGGGCAGCGCGGCCCCCTGGGCGGTGCGGGCCGAGATCACCGTGCGATACCCGGCGAACTCGATCATCTGGCCGGGCTGCGCCGGGTCGGGCCGGTAGTCCTGCATCAGCCGGGCCTGGGCGATCAGATACGGCGTGGCATGGGCGGTGGTCACTTCGGCCCAGGCCGGGTTGCTGATTGTGCCTGCCAGGGCCGGGTCCACCCGGTTGCCCGCGGCGGTGCCGGTCCCCTCGTCCAGCGGCCAGTAGCCCACCAGCCCGGCTTCGGCGGGATTCAAGATGGGCTGGAAGGCGTGCCCCTGCACCACGAGGATGTTGAGCGCATAGTTCCAGAGGGCGACATGGCGGATCTGGCCCTGGAAGAAGCGTTCGCCGCCGCCCCCCTTGGCCCCGATGGCCCACGGCGCATTCACCGGCCACCCGCCAATGGTAGAGGCCGTGCGTCCGATCTCCAGGCCGTTGCGGTAGAGGATCCAGGCGCTGCCGTCATAGGTGCCGCACAGGTGGACCCAGCGACCCACATCGTCGCCTGCATTGCCGCCCACGGCCACATGGTCGTTAGTGCCATCCCAGGTGCCGACCTGATACTGGCCGTCTTTGAGGCGCAAGTAGACCTCGCCCGCAGCGCTGTAGCCGTGGGCCACGATATTGCGGAACCCGCTGGTGGCGGCAGGATTGATCCAGGCCTGGATGGTCAGCCGCCCTTGCAGATTCAGCACGGGCGGGTTGCCCAGGTCCACATAGGTGCTGGTGCCGTCCAGGGCGAGCGCGTTGTCGGCAAAGCGGACGAACTGCTCGTCGCCGGGCACCACGCCGATGGCCGGTAGGTCCTCGGTGATCGGTGCCCAGGTGGCGTTGACGATGGTCGTGGCGGCGGGGTTCAGCGAGTGATCAGGCAGCTGCGTCCCGGTGCCCTCGGTGCAGGGCCAGTAGCCCACGAGCAGCGAATCGGTCGGCGACAGCACCCGCTGGGCATAGTTGTTCCGCACATCGCCGGGGGTTAGCCCGCGGTTCCACATGGCGACATGGCGGATCTGGCCCTGGAAGAAGCGTTCGCCGCCGCCCCCTCGCGCCCCGATCGCCCAGGAGCCGGCCACCGGCACCACGCCGGTCGAGTCGCTCGTGCGCGCAATCTCCGCGCCGTTGCGATAGAGCACCCACGCAAAGCCGTCGTGGACCCCGCAGAGATGCACCCAGCGGCCTACATCAACCGGGGGGATGGGGGCACTCGCGGCGTGGTCGGGGCCGTTCCAGGAGCCGACCTGATACTGGCCGTCTTTGAGGCGCAGGTAGACCTCGCCATCCGGGGTGCGGCTGTAGCCGTGGGCCACGATATTGCGGATGCCATCCGTCGCCGCCAGCTTGATCCAGGCCTGAATCGAGATGTTGCCCGGCTGGCGCAGGGTGCTGGGATTGGTCAGATCAACATAGGCAGTGGTGCCGTTAAAGTCGAGCGCGAAGGGGTAGGCCCAATCGGCATTGACGTACGTGCCGTTGTGGGCCCCCAGGCTGTAATCGCGGGCGGTCGTCTCTGCCCCCTCGTTTAGCGGCCAGAAGCCGCGCAGGTCGGGATCCGCCGCGAGACCCGGATCGCGCATGTCCTGGGCGATCTGCGCGGGGGTGCGGGCGGTCTTCCAGAGGGCGACGTTGCGGATCTGGCCCTGGAAGAAGCGTTCGCCGCCGCCGCCCCGCGCCCCGATGGCCCAGGGGCCGGCCACGGGCACCGCGCCGGTCGCGTCGGCCTGGCGGGCCAGCTCGCGCCCGTTGCTGTAGATGATCCAGTTACTGCCGTCGTAGACGCCGCACAGGTGCGTCCAGCGGCCCAGATCCGACTGGGGGATCGGCGCGGTGACCACGTGATCGGCCCCGTTCCAGGAGCCGACCTGGTAGGTGTAGCCGTTGAGGCGCAGATAGACTTCGCCTGCGGGATCTTGCACATAACCGTGCGCGACGATGACCTGTAGCCCGAGGGGGGCGCTGGGCTTGATCCAGGCCTGGATGGTAATCGTGCCGCTGATGTTGAGGTTAGCCGGGTTGCCAAGATCGACGTAAGCGTTTGTGCCGTTTAAGCGTACAGCAATGTCGTCTTCTGCGAATGGAATAGCCATGGGATGAATTCTCCTTTTATATAAGGTTGAGTGGGCGCGAACCCGTCACTTGCTTCATGGTATTGCCAGGTGGGAAATTTCTGAACTTTGTACTGCCCGACTATGATAGGTTGCCCGCCTTAGCGAGCATCCCTTGTGCTATCCGCTAGTCCGGCTCCGGCTTTCCGGTCGTTGTACCTTGTGCTTTCATGCTGTTTTGCAAGAACTCGGTGAGGGCCTGAAGATTGACGAAGCCCTGGTGCTCACCGGTGGACGGATCTTCCAGGCTGAATCGGAACTTGCTCTCTGGTTGACCCGCCCCCAGGGAAGGCACTTCCCAGCAGCGCAAGATATAGGAACGATAGCCAGGCGGCTTCTTCGCCAGGTTGGTCACAGGATCTCCTTGAGCATCCGGCTCTTCACCATTCATGTTTGTATCCCGGTTCCTGACGGCGGTCCCCGGCTTTCTCGAGGGTGGTTGCGCCGTCGTGTTGTATAATGTGAATGCACCGGATCACTACCGTTGTGAGCATACCGCATGATCGTCTAGAGTTCGTCTATTGATGGAACCTGACCCGGAACCGGATGGACAGGGTGCCTTGCGCTTGCACCTGCTGGGGGGCCTCAGCATTACGCTGGGCGGCGTCCCCGTGCGCGGCTTCCTCTCGTCCAAGGTGCAAGCGCTGCTCTGCTACCTGGCGGTCACCCGGCGCGCCCACACCCGCGAATCGCTCATGGCGCTGCTGTGGGGCGAACTGCCGGAAGAGCGGGCCGCCCACGGCTTGCGGCAGGCACTGTCCAACCTCCAGAAGCTGGTCGGCACCCACCTGGTGATCACCCGCCAGACAGTGGCCTTCAACACCGCCGCTCCCCACGACCTCGATACCGAGGTCTTCCGCGCGCTCCTTAAGCAAGCCGAAGCGGCCAGCATCGGGATCCACCGGCGGCTGCGGCAGGCGGTCGGGCTGTACACCGGCGACTTTCTGGATGGATTCTATGTGCGTGACGCGCCGGACTTCAACGAGTGGACCGTGGCCCAGCGGGAGCACTTGCGGCACCGGGCACTGGACGCACTGCACAAGCTCGCGACGTATCATGCGACACGAGGTGAATACCCGGCGGCCTCCGGCTATCTCCAGCAATTGCTCGCCCTCGATCCCTGGCGCGAAGACGCGCACCGTCAGTTGATGCGCCTGCTGGCCTACCAGGGGCAGCCCGACGCCGCGATCGCCCAATACCAGCGCTGCCGCCGCGTGATCGCTGAGGAATTCGGGGAGGAACCCGCAGTCGAGACGACGGCCCTCTACCAGCGCATCCGCGCCGGGGAAATCGCGCCCCCGGCCCTGCCCCCGCCGCCGGGCAATCTCCCCACCCCGATTGAGCCGCTGATCGGGCGGAGCGCCGACCTGGCGGGGGTTGCGGCGCTGCTCGAAGACCCGGCCACGCGGCTGCTCACGCTGACCGGCTCCGGCGGGGTGGGGAAGACCCGCCTCGCGTTGCAGATCGCCAACGAAATAGCGGGCGATTTTGAGCAGGGGGTTTTCTTCGTGCCCCTGGCCGCCGTCCGCGATCCCGCCCTGGTCCTGCGGACGATCGCGGGGGTGCTCGGCGTCGAGGCACCGACGGAGCGCCCATTGCAGCAAACCCTCCAGCTCGCGTTGCGTGACAAACAGATGCTGCTGGTACTCGATAATTTCGAGCAATTGCTGGCGGCGGCCCCCCAGGTGGCCGGGCTAGTCGGCGACCTGCCCCGGCTCCGGGTGTTGCTCACCAGCCGGGCACGCCTGCGGGTGCGGGGCGAGCGGGTCTATGAGGTGGTGCCCCTGGCCCTGCCACCGTTGCACGATCCGGCCTTCGCGGAGGTTGTGGCAAGCTTTCCGGCGGCGCGGCTGTTCGCCGCGCGTGCCCGCGCGGCCCGCCCGGACTTCGCGATCACCGATGCCAACGCACGGGTGGTGGCCGAAATCTGTCACCGGTTGGAGGGGTTGCCGCTCGCGCTCGAACTGGCCGCCGCGCGGCTGAACATCATGTCCGCCCAGGTGCTGCTGGCCCGGCTCGGCAACCGGCTGGGGCTGCTGACCGGCGGCGCACGCGACCTGCCGGAACGCCAGCAGACCGTGAAGGCCACCATTGCCTGGAGTTATGCCTTGCTCGCTTCGCCCGAGCAGGATCTATTTGCCCGGCTCTCGGTTTTTGTCGGAGGATGTACGCTAGAAGCAATAGAGGCGATCTGCGCTGCTGACGCGGAGGGGGACGCGGACCCGCTGCAAGCGGGGGATCGCGTGCTTGAGCCGTTGACCGCGCTGGTCAATAGTAGCCTGGTCCGGCAGGAGCCGCACTCCGGCGGGGACGAGCGCTTCCTTATGCTGGAAATGGTGCGCGAATATGCCTTGTTCTGCCTGGCGGAAAAAGGGGAGGGGCCAGCGGGGGAGGCCGTGATCCGGGGGCGGCACACGGAGTACTATCTCAACATGGTGCTGCGCGCGAAGCCTGAGTTGTTGGGGCCGCGCCAGACCGAGTGGATGGCGCGGTTCGAGATCGAATATGGGAATCTACGGGCCGCGCTCGGCTGGGCACGCGATCATCCGGCACCTGTCGCCATCCCGCCACCGCCCCCGAAGGAGCACACCAGCAGCCCGTTGGCGCTGGCGCTGAGCGCCGGGGCGGGCCTGGTGCGCTTCTGGCAGTCCCATGGGTATGTCAGCGAGGGGCGGCAATGGCTGGCCGAGTTGCTGGCGCGGCCTGAGCCGGTGGCCCCCGCGATCCGCGCCGATGCGCTCCGTGGTGCCGGGGCGCTGGCGTTCGCCGAGGGTGCGGCAGAGAGCGCAGTCCGCCTCTGTGAAGAAGGCCTGGCGCTGTATGACCAGGTGGATGATGCGCTGGGGCGGGCCTCACTGCTGAATATCCTGGGCAACGCCAAACGCGAATTGGGCGCGTATACCGAGGCGATAGCGCTTTATGAGCAGGCGCTGTCGATCTTCCGCCGCCTGGGGGATACAGTGGGCATCTCGATCATCTTCAATAATCTCGGCGCGACGGCTCATCGGCAGGAGGAGTACGGGCGCGCTATCACATTATATGAAGAAGGTCTGGCCCTACGACGCACGGTGGGCGACACGCTCGGCATCGCCTATGCCCTCTATAAGCTCGCGGAAGTGGCCCGCGACCAGGGCGATTTCGGCAAAGCCGTGGCGGCCTGTGCAGAGAGTCTGGCCGTGTGTCAACATTCCGGGGACAAGAATGGGATCGTCATGGCCGTGCTGACGCTGGGGACGGTCCGGCAGGTGCAGGGCGACGACCACGCCGCCGAAGCACTCTACGCAGAGAGCCTGACCCGGTTTACCGAGACAGCGGACCGCTGGGGTATCGCCACGGTTAAGCATCGGCTTGGCACGCTCGCCCAGGGACGCGGGGACGCCCCGCGCGCGCGCGCCTTGTACCAGGAGAGCCTGACCCTCTGTCGCGAGAACGGCGATAAGCGGGCCGAAGCGGTGGTGCTAGCGGACCTGCGCCGGCTAGGGGACACGGAAGGTGGTGAGCAGGAGAGGAGTTCTTGATGGATCATGCGTATGGTTCACATAATAGACCCCGCTTGTTGAAAAACCCTCGGGCCAGCACGAGGGTTCGGAGTGGGTAATGAGTCGTTGGCATCCCGGTATGGTGTGGAAACCCTATCTGAAGTCCGTGAAGAGTTTCGCGCTGGTGTTCTTCCCGGCTGCGCAGCCGTTCGGCACGCTCCCTCCCGTGTTCGCGCTCATGCGCTACTTCAGTATCGCCCAACTCTTCTCGCTCCTGCTCGATTGCTTCGTTAACCGCAGTCGCCCTGATCGGCAGCAGGATCTCGAAATACTGCTGCTCCGCCCACAGTTAGGCAGCCAGCCCCGCCAGCAGTCCACCTCGCCGCGCCTCGCGCGCTGGGAGAAGCTCGGGCTTGCCGTTCTTGCCGCCCAATTCATCAATCTTGGGCGCGGTGGCAAACCCCGGTTGGCCGAGCGACTGCGCTT
>JBBSAN010000186.1:0-10180 GCA_038252265.1 Chloroflexia bacterium | reverse complement strand
GCTCCCGACGCGATCCTCCAGAGCATGGAGGCGTGGACGGGCTGCATCGCTGGAGCCTTGCACCGCGATGTTTATACCTCGCTGCTCCAGGAGGTCGGCTTCACCGACATCGGCATCGAGGTCACGCGCAGCTATTCGACCGCCGACCTGACCGACGACGCGGGCTGTTGCGTGGACGGCGTGGCCGAGGGCGACATGGCGCAGGCGGCGGGCCTGTTCGTCAGCGCCTTCATCCGGGCGACCAAGCCGGTATAAGGGCAGGCCGACCGAGGAGGTACGGCAGGCACGGAGCGGGTATATCCGCTCCGTGTCTTCCGTGTGTCTGTGCTGTAGCAAAAGCGGTTAGGAGGGTGACAGGATGCCGGAACGTGTGCTAATCTTGTGTACGGGGAACACGGCGCGGTCGCAGATGGCCGAAGGGCTGCTGCGGACGCTGGCGGGCGAGCGGATGGTGGTATTCAGCGCGGGCACCCGGCCCTCGGTGGTCAACCCGTTTGCCATCGAGGTAATGCGCGAGCGGGGCATTGATAGCAGCGGCCACCGCTCGAAGCACCTGGACGAGTTCCGCCAGCAGCCGTTCGACTTTGTGATCACCGTCTGCGACAGTGCCGCCGAAACCTGCCCGGTCTTTCCGGGGCGGGCACAGCGGATCCACTGGAGCTTCCCCGACCCGGCAGCGGTAGCGGGGAGCGACGAAACCCGGCGGGCGGCGTTCCGGCAGGTGCGGGATGCAATCGAGGCGCGGTTGCGGGAATGGCTGGCGGGGCCGGTGGGGTGAACAATATAACGACGCAATAAGGAGCATATATGAGCCGGATTGATCTCGGATTGATTTTGTTGAACGGGCCGGACCCGGAGACGCGGGCCACTTTCCTCCACGATACCGAACAGAGCCTGGCGAAGATCAAGGGCCATTTCCCCTCGGTCTGGATGGCCGACCACCTGCAATTTGGCGATGCGGACATGCTCGAAGCCTGGACCATTGTCAGCTACCTGGCCGGGCGGCATCCCGAATTGCAATTCGGCCATACCGTGCTGGCCCAGTCGTTTCGCAACCCGGCGCTGACGGCGAAGATGGCGGCGACCCTCCAATACCTCAGCGGGGGCCGCCTGATCTTCGGCATCGGCGCGGGCTGGCACGAGGAAGAATACCGCTCCTATGGGTACGACTTCCCGTCGCCCGGTGTGCGGGTGGACCAGTTGGACGAGACCTTGCAGATTATCAAGGCGCTATGGACCGAGAAACAGGCGACGTTTGAAGGTAAGCATTATCAGGTGAAAGACGCCTACTGTGAACCGAAGCCCGACCCGATCCCGCCGATCATGATCGGGGGGCGGCAGCCGCGCATGTTGCGCCTGATCGCTCGCCATGCCGATTGGTGGGATGTGTCGGGCTTCGGCGTCGGCATCGAGCCGTACCGGGCGGCGGCAGAGGAAATGGCCCGCGCCTGCGAGGAAGTGGGCCGCGACCCGGCCACGCTGCGGCGCACCTTCTCGGCTCCCTGTGCCGTCGCCCCCACCGAAGAGGCCGCGCAGGCCCGTGCCGAAGGCGTGTTCCGCCCCGGGATCGGCTTCGTCGGCACCCCCGCGCAGATCCTTGAGAAGATGCAGCCGTTCATCGCGTTGGGCGTCGATCAGTTCCAACTCGCCGTGCCCGGTGCCTATGAGCCAGACATGCTCGATCTGCTGATCGGGGAAGTGCTGCCGGGGCTGCAATAAGCAGCGAGGGGCGCGTAGTGGACAGTAGTCCCACCTCGTCCCTCGCCTCTCGCTGCGCGCCCCGCCCTCAGCAGCCACCCCCCGCGATTTGTTATAATAGCAGGCATGTATACGCCCACCGACTCCCCTGCGGCCCGCCCCGATCCCAACCCCAACAACCATGAAGCCGAGGCCCTCGCCGCCGAGCGGGTGCGCCTGGCCCGCGAGCTACACGACACCGTGATCCAATCGCTGGTAGCGTTGGGCGGGCAACTGGCCCGCGCCGAAGCCGCCCTGCCCCCGGAGGCGTCCGGCCTGGCCCGCTACGAGCTGACCCGCGCCCGCGAAATGGCGGCGCTAGGTTTGGAGGAGGCGCGCCGGGCGATCCGGGGGTTGCGGCCCTCGCCGCTGGAGGGGCGTGATCTGGCCGGGGCACTGTCGGCGGAACTGGCCCGCATCGCGGGCGGAGCCGGGCTGCGCTACGATTTCTCAGTCAGCGGGCCGGTCACCCCCCTCCCGGCCTCGCTTGAAGAAGGACTGCTACGCATCGCCCAGGAGGCGCTGACCAATGTGCAGCGTCATGCCACCGCCACGCGGGTTGGGGTGGTCCTGCGCTTCGACCCACGGGGTACGGTGAGCCTGACCGTGGAGGACGACGGGCAGGGGTTCAACCGGCGCAGCCCGGCGGCGGGCACGATCCAGACCGTGGTGGACCCCGACCGGCCCTATGGTGAGGGCGCGCCCGACGAACCGGCAGCCCCCACCATCGCGGCAGGTGAGGATAGCTACGGCCTGCTCGGGATGCGTGAGCGTGCTCGCATCCTCGGTGGCTCGTTGCGCGTGACCAGCGGGCAGGGCATCGGCACGCGGGTGGTGATCGAGGTGCCGCTCCAGGGGACCGCGCCACCCGCTCCGGTGCGCGTGTCTCCGGCGCGGTCCAATATTGAGCGGCCTGTGCGCGTGGTCATCGCGGACGATCACCCCCTGGCGCGGGAGGGGATCCGCCGCTTGCTGGCCCTCGATCCCGCCATCGAAGTGCTGGGCGAAGCCGCCGATGGGGGCGCAGCGCTGGAAGCCGTGCGCGCCCTCCATCCCGATGTGTTGCTCCTCGATATCCAGATGCCCGAAATGGACGGCGTGTCGGTGCTGGAGGCGCTGCGGGCACAGCCCGACGGATCGGAACCTGCGGTGCTGGTGCTGACGACCTATGACCAGGATGATCAACTCCTGGCGGCGTTGCGGGCGGGGGCCAAAGGCTATGTGCTGAAAGAGGCCGAGGGGCCGGAACTGGTGCGGGCGGTGCGAGCGCTGGCGCGGGGCGAAGCGCTTTTGCCTGCGGCGGTGGCGGCACGGGTGCTGACCCACCTGGCTGGGGGCGGCCCCGCCGCCGCGCCGCCGGGCGAAAGCCTGACCGAGCGCGAACAGGATGTGCTCGATACCCTCGCCAAGGGCCAGTCCACCAAAGAGATCGCCGCCACGCTGGGCCTCAGTGCGGGCACGGTGAAAAGCCACCTCGACCACATCTACCAGAAGTTGGGTGTGGTCGGCCAGGGCCGGGTCGCCGCGCTGTCGGTCGCCCGCAGCCGGGGCCTGTTGCCCCGCGACTAGACGATCCTTTATCTATGAAAAGGGCGACCGATCATCGGATCGGTCGCCCTTTTGGTTACACTTTTTGTGGGACACGGCTCCAAGTTGAGCATCCACCCACTGTCATCCTTCGCTGCGCTCAGGATCTTGTTCGGGTGTCTTGATCGTCAGGGTATACGGATTATGGGCGGGAACGACGCTCGGCCAACCCCGGCGACTAGGGATCCCGTAGAAGATCCTTCGCTTTGCTCAGGATGACAGGGTAGGGTTCTGCCCGCTTAAGTCCGCCACCGGGGTTACTTCGCTTGCCGGTAGACGGCCAGCGCCTGGTCCATCCAGGCCTGGTCCGCTTTGCTGACCGGAGACTGGAACGGCTTGCGTTCGACGGGCAGGGCGTCGTGGGCCTGCCACCAGCGTTTCAGCCCGGCGGTGATATCCGGATCGCCTCCGGTGAAGGCGGTGATCAGGCCGTTGTAGCGGGCCGCCAGGTCCTGAGCTTCGGCCCCCGCCGGGTCGGCGTTGGCTCCGGCCAACCGGGCCATATCGGCGTAGATCGCGTTCCATTGTGCGGTCACCGGTGCCTGGTCCTCTTCGGTCCAGGTGCCGCCCCGCGCGGCGAGCCGCTCGCGGAGGTGCTCGCGGTCGGTGTCGCTGTAGGCGTGCTCGGTCAAGTGTTGCATCTGTTCCATTTGTTCGGGGGTGAAGTACTTTTTCACCCAGTCACGGTTCTGGTCCATTTGTATCACCTGGATCACCTGTACCAGCGCATCCCAATCGCACTCGCCGGTCTGTAACAGCTTTTCGGTCTGGTCAATGGCCTGGATGATGCCGTCGAGTTGGCTGCGCTTGGCTTCCATCATCGCTTTTTGTTGCGCCAGCACGTCTTGCAGGCTGCGCGGGTGGGCACGCAACAGCGCCTTGATCTCGTCGAGCGAGAAGCCCAGAAACTTCAGGGCCAGGATCTGTTGCAGGTTCACCAAATCCTCGTCGGTGTACAGGCGATAGCCCGCCTCGCTAACCTGGGAGGGCGCTAGCAACCCCTCCTGATCGTAGTAGCGGAGCGTGCGGATCGACACGGCGGCTTTGCGCGCAAACTGCCCGCTGCGATAGAAGCGTGGATCCATGGTGTGACCTCCTTTCTCTGCCTTCAGTATAAAGGGTGACGTTACGTCCGAGTCAATAGCCGGGATGGCCCAATTTGGGGGCAATATGGCGGGCTGTCAGCGGATCAGGGAACGGATTAAACGGATCGACTCTGCACTGCACCGATCAACCCTTGTGCCGCTTGTAGGATATGGCTCCGCCCATTGATGGTCAGGTTGGCCCACGGATGTTGCAAAGCCCCCCGCTGTCCTCCTTCGCTGCGTTCAGGAGGACAGCGGGGGGTCGGCCCGTACCGAACGACTTTGCAGCAGCCCGGCCACAGGCTAACCAGGCCCTCGACAAAACCGCCAGGATTCGCTATGATGCGGCATATCTTGCACGAGGGAGAATAGCCCAATGCCGCGCACCACCAAGACGACCATCCTGCCGTTGCCCAAGCTGGAACCGACCCTCCAGGCGCTCACCGTCGAACAACTCAAGTGGTATGCCACCG
This sequence comes from Chloroflexia bacterium, assembly GCA_038252265.1. Lineage (GTDB taxonomy): Bacteria > Chloroflexota > Chloroflexia > QHBQ01 > JAICKM01 > JBBSAN01. The sequence goes on along the minus strand of JBBSAN010000186.1, from coordinate 5,298 downwards.
CCCTGCCCGGCCAGCCCCCCACCCGCAAGGGCGAACTGGTCAGCTGGATCGCCGGGCACCTGGCCCAGGGGCCAGCCCTGCGGAAACTATGGGAGCAGATCAGCGCAGAGCAGCAAGCGGTGATCGCCGATGTGGTCCACTATCAGGACGGGCATTATCACCCCGAGGTGCTGCAAGCCCGCTACCCCCAGGTCGCCGCGCCGGAAGGCCCCAGCGATTATGCCTACTATTCCTTCGGCGGCACCCGCGAACGCAAGACGGCCAAGCCGTTCGACCTCGTCTTCTTCCGCAACTGGGAGACCGGCATTTACATCCCACCCGACCTGGCCGCTACACTCCGCACCCTCACCCCCGCGCCGCCCCCACCCCAGATCGCGAGCCAGGCCGAGATGCTCCCGTTGCCGGCCAAGACCAGGCGCAAGGAGCGGTGGGCGATCTACCAGTCCACCGACTTCGGGCACCTGTTGATCCAGACGGGCGAAGCGGAGCCGCCCGGCGAGGCCGAAAGCACGCCCGCGCCCACCCTGTTGGTCAGCGACACCGAGCGGGCCACGTTCCACGATCTGGCCGCCACGCTCTACCTGATCCAGCAGGGCAAGGGCAGCGTGAGCGCCGCGACCAAGCTGCCGACCCTGCCCACCCTGCGCCAGTTGCGCGCCCGTCTGCTGGTCGGTGACTACCTGGCCGACGGGGAATACGAGCGGGCCGAAGATGCGATCCGGCCCCTGGCGCTGATCGTGCTGGTCCAGGCGGCGAAATGGGCCGCGCCCACCGGGGCCACCGGCAACAAGCTCGAACTGACCAAAGCCGGGCAGGCGGCGCTGGCCGCCCCGCTGGGCGCGGCGCAGGTGCGCGAGGCGTGGGAACGCTGGCTGAAGAGCGACCTGCTCGATGAGCTGACGCGGATCCGCGCCATCAAAGGCCAGCAATCGAAAGACGCCCGCCTGACCAAACCGGCGGAGCGCCGCGAAAAGCTGACGGCGCTGCTGCGCGCCCTCCCTCCCGCCCGCTGGGTCACGTTCGATGAAGCCCTGCGCTACATGCGCGCCGAACGCCTGCTGCCCCTGATCGAGCGCAACGCCGATCCGGCGCTCCACGTCGGCTCCTATCTGGAATATGGCGACGCGGGCCTGGGCAGCGGGGCGAAATACTGGGATGTCGTCCTCGGCTCGTATATGCGGGTGCTGGTCTGGGAATACGCCGCCACGCTCGGCCTGGTGGAAATTGCCTACACCGCCCCGGAAGAGTCGGTCCACGATTTCGGTGAACTCTATGGCCTGGACGACAGCTACCTCAGCCGCTATGACGGGCTGTGGAGCGTGCGGCTGACCAACCTGGGAGCGTATGCCCTCGGCCTGACCGGCGACTATGCCCCACCGGCTGCCGCCACCCCCACCGGCCCGCCCTTGCTGCGGGTGCTACCCAACCTCGATATCGTCGTCACCGACGCTGTCCGGCTCCTGCCCAACGACCGCGCCTTCCTGGAGCGGATCGGCACGGCGCAGAGCCAGGATGTCTACCGGCTGAACCGCGATCTGCTGCTCGATGCCGCACAGAACGGCCTGGACTTGCACCAGGTGCGGTCGTTCCTCGTGGCCCGCAGCGGAGTCCCCCTGGTCGATCTCCCATCCACCGTACGCAGCTTCTTTGCCGACCTGGACCGGCGGCTGGGGGCCTTGCGCGAGGGCGGGCGGATGCTGGTTATCGAGAGCGCCGACCCGTTCCTGCTGACCGAACTGGCGAACGATTCGAGCCTGCGCGGCCTCGTCCAGCGCGGCCAGATCGGGGACCGCGCCGTGCTGCTGGTGCCCGAAGATCAGGAAGCCGCTGCCCGCCGCCAGTTGAAAAAGCTGGGCTACCTGCCGCGCAAATAACGTTTGTAGCAGTAGAGGAGAGTTACCGTGTCTACACCGGCCCTGCCTTCGATGCGGGTGATCTACTTCACCTCGCTCGATGCCCAGTCTACCAATGGCATCCTGCAATTGCTCGAAAGTCTCGGCCAGCAGGTCGTGCTGGTCGTGGTCACCCCCGGTCCCGCCGCCCGGCCCACCCTCGCTTATAAAGACGTGGTCGCTAACATCCGTCCGGGGATCGATGTGCTGGTCACCAGCCATATTAAACGGCTGCCCAAGCTGCTGCGGGGGTTGGAGCCGGACCTGATCGTCGTCACCGGGTTCCCCTGGCGCTTGCCGCCCGATCTGATCACCCTGCCCCGCCTGGGCAGCATCAACACCCACCCGGCCTTGTTGCCCCGCTATCGCGGACCGGATCCCCTCTTCTGGCAGGTGATGAACGGCGAGCCGGAAGTTGGCCTGACGATCCACCGCATCGATCCAGATTTCGATACCGGCCCCATCCTCGCCCAGGCGAGCGCCCCCGTTCTGCCGGACGACGATCTGGATGGCATCTTCGCCAAACTCTTCTCGCTTGGCCCCGATCTGTTTGTGCAGGCCCTGATCGCCGTCGCCGCCAACGAGCCGGGACGACCCCAGCCGCTGGAAGGGGCGAGCTACGCCCCGTTGCACACCGCCGCCGACCGCGTGCTCGACTGGACCCAGCCCGCCGTGCAACTCCGCAATCAGGTGCGCGCCTGGGATCCAGACGGGGCGCTGGCGACCGTGGAGGGACAGCAGTGGATCGTCAAGCGGGCGCGCGTCGCTGACCCCCCACCGGCCCCGCGCCCACCTGCCGCGCCAGGCCAGGTCGTGACCCGTGGACCAGACGGCCTGCTGGTACAAACCGGCAACGGGCTGCTGCACCTGAGCGAGGCCACGCTCGCTGAGCGTTGACGCGTGCTATACCCGGTGGTACAATACATGCGTATGCCAGGGCACATACGATGCCGCTACGGATGCGTATAATAAAGAAGATTACTGGCGGTTGACCTCGCAACGGCGCGCGGGCAGCACGGCTATTTATATGATGGAGGAGAAGTAGCGATGGCTGATACTTATGCCAAGCCGGATGCGCTGGTGGATACCGAATGGGTCGCCCAGCACCTGAACGACCCGAAGGTGCGGGTGGTGGAAAGTGACGAGGATGTGCTCCTCTACGAGACCGGCCACATTCCCAACTCGATCCGCATTGACTGGCACACCGAACTGAACGATCAAGTGCGCCGCGACTATCTGGACAAAGAGCACTTCGAGCAGTTGATGCGCGAAAAAGGCATCAACAACGACACCACCATTGTCTTCTACGGCGACAAAAATAACTGGTGGGCCTGCTATGCCTTCTGGGTCTTCCAGCTTTTCGGGCACGACAAGGCCAAGATCATGAACGGCGGGCGCAAGAAGTGGATCGAGGAGAACCGCGACCTGACCCGCGAGGTCCCCACCCTCACCCCGTCGAACTACCACGCGAAGGACCGCGACGATCACCACATCCGCGCCTTCCGCGATGAAGTGCGCGATCTGATCGACAAAGAGGGCAAGGCGCTGAAGGGCGGCAAGGCGCTGGTGGATGTGCGCTCGCCCGGCGAGTACAGCGGCGAACTGCTGCACATGGCCGACTACCCGCAGGAAGGCGCGATGCGCGGCGGGCACATCCCCGGCGCGCGCAGCATCCCGTGGGCACGCTCGGTGCGCGACGACGGCACCTTCAAGCCAATCGAAGAACTGCGCGAGTTATACCAGACACAGGGCATCACCGGGGATAAGGACGTGGTCGCCTACTGCCGCATCGGAGAGCGCAGCAGTCATACCTGGTTCGTCCTCACCTATCTGCTCGGCTACGATAATGTCCGCAATTATGATGGTAGCTGGACCGAATGGGGCAACCTGGTCGGCGCGCCCATCGAGCGATAAAAACGTGATGCGTGATGCGTGATGCGTGATGCGTGATGCGTATTGCGTATTGCGTATTGCGTATTGCGTACAGTTGATCTCTTGTACACGGTACGTGGTACGCACTACATCAGCAATAATCACGTATCACGCAACACGTTTCACGTTTCACGCTTCACGTTTCACGTTTCACGTTTCACGCACTAGGAACTGTTTAACCATGGATCGCCAATCCCAAATTGATTATCTATTAGACCTCTACCAGAACCCGACGCACAAGCATACGCTGGAGGAGGCCGACGTGTCGTTGCAGGGGGGCAACCCTGGCTGCGGCGACATCGTGACCTACCATATCCACGTGGGACCGGACGGGCGGCTGGATGGCATCTCGTTCGAGGGCGAAGGCTGCACGATCAGCCAGGCCGCCGCCGAACTGGTCGCCGAAGAGAGCGCCGGGCACACCCTGGACGAAATCGAGGCGATGAGCCATGATGAGATCGTGGACCTGCTGGGCCGCGAGATCGTGATGAGCCGCCCGCGCTGTGCGACCCTGGCCCTGGGCACCCTCAAAGGGGCGATCAAGCAGTATCGCGCCGGCAAGCGCGCCAGCGAGTGCCCGGATTAAAGACCGCCGGACCCCCGATGCGCCAGTGAAGGATCTTCTTCCTTTACCAGAATCGCGGTAAGGCGAGAAGATCCTTCGCTCCGTTCAGGAGTCCGTCACACTAACCATCCGCGGGCCACGCGCCCTGCAACCCACGAGCCACACCATGGATCTAGAAAATGACGTTCTCACCGATGCGCTAGAAGGGGCGGTCGCGCAGTACGACGACACGCTGCTCTTCATCGGCTTTAACCTGGGCAACGGGCAGGTCCAATTCACGGTCTACCCCGGCTATCGCTTCCCCGCCGACGATCGGGTGCATGGGCATATCGGCATTTTCGATGTGCCCCTGGGCACCCGCTGGTCTGATATCCTGGCCCGCGTGGATGCCGTGGGCGAAGAAGCGCAGCGCAACTACCGCCGCTGCGTGGCGATGCGCCAGGGCCGGGGGCGCACGGGGGCCCGCACCGCCGCCCCCCTCAACGATGGCGGGGCCGACCACATCGCCGAGCAATTCCGCGAAAGCTGGGCCGCGATCCGGCTGCGCCTGGCCGGCGAGGGCGAGGTCAAACGCCGGGATGTGACCTTCACCGGCGCGCCCGATGGCCCGTTCCTGGCGATCTGGCAGGACCGCCCCTACACCGTGCGCGTCTACCCCACCGGCTCGGCCCTGGTCATCCCCGACGACCGGCGGAGCGAATTGACCCGCCTGGAAAGCCGGAATCCCCGGTCGGAAAGCCTCTAGGCGCAGACCTTCTTATAGAAGAGATGTAACTACTCAGCCTATCCTCGCGTATTCAGCCACAAGATGTAGATGGATCATTCGTCCGAACACTAGATATTGTGGTTATGGCACGAGAAAGACCCAAAAATCGGCGTAGAAGCGGAGCTAAAGTGTCATTCGTCGTG
>JBBSAN010000185.1:0-10211 GCA_038252265.1 Chloroflexia bacterium | reverse complement strand
GGGTGAAGATGGCGGGCAACAGATCGAGGAACGTCAGGCGAAAGTGGGCCAGGGTATCGTGGTCGGGGTGGGTGTTGCCGGCCAGGAACCGGAAGGGAGCTTGGTCGTGGGTGGCCTGCTCGATCTGGCGCGCGGAGAAGACGCCGGTGGCATAGCTATAGAAGAGCAGGCCCAAGAGGATCTCCGGGGCATAGGGTAGCCCGCCGCGGGTGCCGTAGCGGGCATAGAAGGCGGCCAGATCGAGCGAGGCCACCAGGTCAGCGACGAAGCGGGCCAGATGGCTAGCCGGCAGGACGTCACGGAGGCGGAGCGTGGAATCGAGGGTGGCCTCGTAATCCACGGTGCGAAATTGTCGAGGCATAGCTCTATTGTATCATATCGCCGCTGGAGACCTTTCTCTCCGACAGGCTGCTAGGTGGCAGGGTATTTACGCCCGATCTTGCGCCGGAGGATCCTCGCCCCGGGCGTGCGCCGCCAGGAAGGCTTGGACGGCCCCCGCATCCGAGAGCTGCTCTACTTCCCATACAACTCGGCGGCGCTCAAGCTCCACAAGGAACACTGCCGCTGGAGCGCCCCATGCAATGCGGCCCGCTGCGGGCGGGTTAATCCCAGCCGGATTGCATGGGCGTTGGTGCGCTCCAGCCAGGCGGCGCGTGCGGCAGCGAAGTTCTCCTGGAGCGGTGCGGCCTCTTCCTGCCCGCACCCTGGCGGGGGAGGTCGGCAATCGGGGGACAAAGAAGCACCAGGCGAGCCGCTCCACCACGACAACTCCCTTGCGCGTAACAGTTACTACAACGCCCATCATAATAGAGAGAAGCAGAAAAATGCAATAAGGGACTTGCGAAAAATTACCTAGCCCGGCTGGAGGATGCGGCGGGAACGACCGTGGGCGTAGATCATTGGCTAGTTTAATTTTCGCAAGTCCCTAACTGTTACGAAGGCCGGCACCGTCCGGTGGCGAGAGAGGGCTGCTGATCCAGATCGGCCACCCGCCATTGGGTGCCCGGGAACCCTGTCCGGTAGCCACCCTGCCTGAGAATCAGGCACGCGCGCGTCGGACCGTTTCATGAGCCCTTCATGTTGCTTTGGTATGATGGAGTGGGAGGCGCAGCCGCGCTGGTGCGGCCCAGCTCCTGTTCGCTGTTCTCGCGGGCGCGGGCGGCCCAGTGCGGCAGGCCCCGAGTGCAAGGAGGAGTTGGATGCGTGTCCTGGTAGTGGAGGACGAACTCCGGATTGCCGCGTTCCTGCAAAAGGGGTTGCAGGAAAAGCATTATGTGGTCGATCTGGCTGGCGACGGGGAGGAAGCCCTGGACCTGGTGGCCCTGACCCCCTACGACCTCATCGTCCTGGACCTGCTCCTGCCGAAGCGCGATGGGATCAGTGTGTGCCGTGAGATTCGCCAGCGCGGGCTGCGGACCCCCATCCTGATGCTCACCGCCAGGGACACGGTGGATGACCGCGTGCTGGGGCTGGATAGCGGGGCGGATGACTATTTGGTGAAACCCTTTGCCTTCAAAGAACTGCTGGCCCGCCTCCGCGCCCTGACCCGCCGGCCCCCGGTCCTGGAAAGCTCCGTGTTGCAGGTGGCCGATCTGACCCTGGATACCCGCACCCAGGAGGTGCACCGCGCCGGGCGACTCATCGAGCTGACGGCGAAAGAGTATCTCCTCCTGGAGTACTTACTGCGGCATCCCAACCAGGTGCTGAGCCGGCCCCTGATTGCCGACCACCTCTGGAGCTACGATTCGGCCAGCGGTTCCAACGCCGTCGATGTCTACATCTACAACTTGCGCCGCAAACTGGACGCCGATCCGACACGGGGGCTCATTCATACCGTGCGCGGCGCGGGCTACCGCCTGGCGGAGCGGGCGGAAGGGGAGAACGATGAGGCGACCTAGGACGATTCGCGTGCGGCTGACCCTCTGGTATGCGCTGCAATTGGGCCTGATCCTCGTGGGGTTCAGCGGGGCGATTTACCTGGTCCTAGCTCGCGCCCTGGACAGCCAAATCGATAGCGAGCTGGCCCGCGCTGCCGAACAGGCCACACACGTGCTCCGTTGGGAGAACCACCAGATCACCGTCCAGGGCAGCGCCAACGGCCAGGAAGTGAGCAGCCTCGGCGAGCGGGGCCTGTTCATCCGCGTCGTCAACCTAGATGGGCAGGTGATCGCCACCAACGGCCCGTTCCCCCCGCTCCCCCTCCCGAGCACCACCCTACAGGCCGCGCGGCACGGCCAGCCGGATTATGGGACCGTCACGGCCCCGGGGCTGGAGACACCGGTACGGATCTACACGGTGCCCTATCAGGCCGGGGGCGCCGTCGTGGGGCTGGTACAGGTGGGGCAGCCGCTGGGTGCCCTCCAGGCGATGTTAGGGACGCTCGTGCTCATTCTGCTCCTGGGCATCCCCGCGACCCTCCTCGTCGCCGGCGCCAGCAGCCTCTTCCTCACCAATCGGGCGTTATCACCGATTGACCAGATCACGCGCCGGGTCCAGCGCATCCAGGTTACCGACCTGCAGGCTCGTCTGGATCTGGTGCTCCCCGACGATGAAGTGGGCCGCCTGGCCCAGACCTTTGATGCGCTGCTCACCCGGCTCGATGAGGCCTTTCGCCGCCAGCGCCAGTTCACGGCGGATGCGTCCCACGAGCTCCGCACGCCGCTGGCGATCATCAAAGGAGATATCGGGGTCACCTTGGAGCGCCGACGGAGCGCGGACGAGTATGAGCAGTTGCTGGGGGGGTTGGACGAGGAGGTGGACCGGCTGACGCGGCTGGTGGAAGACCTGTTACTGCTGGCGCGGGCCGATGCCGGGCAACCGCTCCTGGAGCGCGAACCGGTCGAGTTGGTGAGCCTGCTCTGCGTGGTCACCGACCAGGTGCGGGCGCTGGCGGCGGCCAACGCGGTGACCCTCGCCGTGCACGTCCCGGCCAGCTTGCCGGTGAACGGGGACACCGATAAACTGCTGCGGCTGTTCCTGAACCTGTTGGACAACGCGATCAAATATACCCCGCCCGGCGGCCAGGTGATCCTGCGGGCGAGCCAGCAGGCGGAGCAGGCCCAGGTCGAGGTGGTGGATAGCGGCCCCGGTATTCCCCCGGAGCAGGTGGCCCAGATCTTCGAACGCTTCTACCGGGCCGATGCGTCGCGCACCCGCGCCAGCGGCGGGGCAGGGCTGGGGCTGGCGATTGCCCGCTGGATCGCGGAGGCGCACGGTGGAGGCATCGAGGCCCGCAGTGCGGTGGGCGGGGGCACCACTTTTCGCGTCTGGCTGCCCGCGTGTCCCCAGCCGGTCCGCCCCCGGTCCGAGGTCTCTGTATGAGCAAGCGACCGGTGCCCCGCGCCGAGACGCCGCGCCTGCGGGCGGGTGGGGGCCAGGGGGTCCCCCGGCCCGGGACGACCGAAAGCCCGGAGCGCGCGGGGTCCGCTCCATTCCGGCGCCCGCGCCCGGCCCCGCCGCCCAGTCCCCGCTGGGCCGGACCCGACGGGCGCGCCCGCGCCCCGGCGGCGGTGCGGCACCTGGTGACGGCAGCGGGCCTGGCCCACGCCAGCGTGGCCGAGGTGGCGCGCACGCTGACCCCGGAGCAGTTCGCTGCCCACCACCTGCGCCCCCTTCTAGAGCAGGTCTATCAGTCCAGTATCTATCACGCCGTCACCGAGGCCGTGCCCGCTCTGCACACCTGGCGGCAGCCGCCCGTCCCCCCCGACTACTGGCAGGGTGAGGAAGGTTGCGCCCGCGCCCAGGCCGCGACGGCCCGCCTCCTGACCGCGTTGGCGATTCCCACCGACGATCCGGGGCAGCTGGTGGCGGCGGCCCCACCTGCGGTGTTCGCCTGGGGCGGGCTGAGTGAGATGCTGGCCGTGGTCTATGCCCGCAGCGCCGGGGCTGCGCTGCGGGCGGTGTTCCCCTCGCTGCCGGCCTGGCGGCAAGAGCGGGTGCCTTACGGCTACTGGCAGGGGATCGCGGGGACGGAACGGGCACGGGCGGCGACGCAGCAGTTGCTGGGTGAGCTGGGCTGGGGCGGGCTCCCCGCGGCGGTGCTGGCGCGGCAGGTGACCCGGCGGACCTTCGCTGCCCACGGCCTGCGCGGGATGCTCGACACCGTGTACGCGGGGAGTCCCTACGCCGCCTTGCACGAGCTATTTCCCACCCTGCACCCCTGGCAGATGGGCACCACGCCGATGGGCTACTGGCAAGGACCCCAGGCGCGGCGGCACGCCCAGGCCGCCACCCGCTGGCTCCTCGGCCAAGTGGGGCTGATTGCTGCGGCCCCGGCCCAGATCGGGGCGACCGTCGATTATACCACCTTCGCCCGCTGGGGCCTCGATGGCATGCTCGATGTGGTGTATGGGCACAGCCCCTACGCGGCCCTGGTGGCGGTCGTGCCCGACCTCCAGCCCTGGCAGATGGCCGAAGTCCCGGCCGGCTACTGGCAGGGAGCGGCGGGGCGCGACCATGCCCAGGCGGCCACGCGCTGGTTGCTGGAACAACAGGGGTTGGGCGGCCCGGCCCCGGTCCTGGTCGCGAGCGCCCTGACCCAGGACGCCTTTAGCCAGGCGGGGCTGGGGGGGATGCTCCAGGTCGTCTATACGGGGAGTCCGTATGCGGCGCTGGCTGATGTGGTGCCGAGCCTCGCCCCCTGGCAGATGTCCCATGTGCCAGCGGGGTACTGGCACGGCCCGGTGGGGCGGGAGCGCGCCCCGTTGGTTACGCGCTGGCTGCTGGAGCAATACGGGCTGGCGGCGCAGGAACCGGAGCACATCGCGGCCACCCTGACGCACGCCGACTTTGCAGCAGCGGGATTCAGCGGGATGCTGCACCAGGTGTACGGGGGCAGCCCCTACGCGGCGTTGGCCGCGCTCTTCCCGGCGCTACGCCCCTGGCAGATGGGCACCACGCCCATGGGGTACTGGCAGGGGGCGGCAGGCCGCGACCACGCGCGCGCGGCCACGCGCTGGCTGCTGGAGCAGCAGGGGCTGCTGGACGAAGCGCCCGCTGTGGTCGCCGGTCGCCTCGATCTGGCGGTGTTTGGACAGGCGGGCCTGGGCGGCATGGTGCATCGCGTCTACGGCAACAGTCCCTATGCCGCCCTGGCTGATCTCTTGCCCATCGTGCAACCTTGGCAGATGAGGACAGGCGTGCCCCAGGGCTACTGGCAAGGCGGGGCGGGGCAGCACCATGCGCGGGCCGCCACGCGCTGGCTGCTGGAGCAGCTCGGCCTGGCGGCGGCACCTGCCCACGTCGCAGCTACGGTGACCGCGGCGCATTTCGTGCAGGCCGGTCTGGGGGGGATGTTGCAGATCCTGTACCGCGGTAGCGTGGCGGCAGCACTAGACGATTGCGCGGCGGACCGGAAAGGACGCGGACCATGCGGTGGGTGACCCGGCAGAATGTGGGGCTGGACCGGGTGGCGTGCGCCTGGCTGATCCAGGGGCGGATCGATCCGCGCGCCACCATCGCGTACCTGGCCGAGGAGGACATCGCCGCGGCGGTGCACGCCGGAGCGCTGCCGTTCCATACCACCACCGCCGAGCAGGCCGCCTGGGAGGAACGGACCACCTTCCGCCAACTGCTGGCTGAGTACAAGCTCGATCAGCGCGATCCGGCCCTCGTCCGTTTGGCGGGCATTGTCCGACGGGCAGAGAAGAGCACCAGCGTGTCCCAGCCTGAGGCGGCGCGTTTGGCCGCGGTCATCCAGCGCCTGAAAGCCGGACGGTTGGCTGATGAGGAGGTGGTCGCGCAAATGCGCCCGGTGTTCGATGCGCTCTATGCCGCGTGCCGCACCTCCCCGAGATAACGATCCAGTTCATTGACTAGCGCGGGTGCACCCAGCAACTGGGACGTGGTCCATCGGCGGCAGGCGGGATTCCCGCCTCCCTCTCTTTTCACCTGTACCCTGCGAAAAAGACACCCGTTCTGAAAACATGCTCAGGCAGCTCGCTCATAATCGTGGATAATGCCACCGAGTACATCATGACATTGTACCGTCCCTGTTCGCCGATGTTCGGCTATTGGAATTGGCGACCGCTGTTCTATACCTTGGTGTGGCCGACGTTTGTTGTAATACCCAATGTAATCTTGTAGCACCCTCCGCAAATGGGCTTCATTCAATATGAGCAACTTGTCCAGACATTCGCGGCGTGCTGAACCGATCCAACGTTCCGCATAGGCGTTCGCGGTGGGTGTTCTGAAAGGTGTTTTGATAACGTGGATGTCTTGAGCCGTGAGTACGGGGCCTGGGCTACGCGTTTCTCCTCCGTACGCATTTTCGCACCCTACAGGTGTTGCTGGGCCTGTTCGGCGCCTACCTCTGGCGCCTCAGCCAGCTGCCGCGAGCGGAAGACACGGAGGAGACGGCCGAGGTGGGACCGGCGGCCGCGCTCACGCAGTTGCCCCGCAGCCAGCAGTGGGCGATCATTGCCGCCCTGGCCGTTGTCGCCGCTGGCATCATCCTCGCCGTGGCCGAGCCGTTTGCCGAGTCGCTCATCGCCACGGGCACTACGCTGGGCATCAACAAGTTTCTGCTGATCCAATGGATCGCGCCGCTGGCTGGAGAGGCCCCGGAGATCGTGATCACTATCCTGTTCACGCTCAACTTGCGCCCGACGGCGGCGCTGGGCGCGCTGGTCAGCGACAAGATCAACCAGTGGACGCTGCTGGTGGGCATGATCCCGCTGTTCTACTCCCTGGGGGCGGGGCGGATCGGCTTCTTGCCCCTGGATGCGCGCCAGCATGAAGAGTTCTTCCTGACGGCGGCCCAGTCGCTGTTTGCCGTCGGCTTACTGCTGGAATTGCGCCTGACCCTGCCGGGCGCCCTGGCGCTGTTGGGCTTGTTCGGGATCCAGCTGGGTCTGGGCTTCCTCTTCCGCGATGATGAGACGCAGACGATCCGGGTCCTGACGGTGATGGCCTGGCTGTATCTGGTGCTGGCCGCCGCGCTCTTCATCTGGCAACGGGCCGCGCTGGTGCGCTACCTCCAGGTGGGTTTGCTGAATCGACCGGTGCCTCCGGTCGATCGGCCCGAGAGCGCCGATCCGGGAGTCGATGTCGGGGCCGGGGAGCCGCACTAGGGCGGCACCGGGGCGGGGGCACCGGCGGGTCTGACCGGGTCAGGCGGGGGCACCGCCCGGCGCGCCGCTGGCCGATGGCTACCCAGACGCCTCGTCCGGGGCAATCACCAGCCCCTCCAGCGCCCGCTGGGCCGCGAAGACCAGCACCGCCGCCGGCAGGAGCGAGACGAGCAGCGCGGCGGCGGCGGTGGGCCATTCCAGCTCGCGCTCGAAGGCGAAGAAATCGCGCATGACCACGGTCAGCAGGTGCGGCGGGCGCTCGGCCAGCAGCGTCGGTAACAAGTAGAGGTTCCAATCGAGCACAAACACTAGCACGCCCGTCGCGACCACCCCATCGCGCACCACCGGCAACACAATGCGCCGCAGGACCGTCAGCCAGGCAGCCCCATCCAGGCGGGCGGCCTCTTCCAGTTCCGCTGGCATGCGCCGCACATAACTGCGGAGCAGCCACAACGCGAGCGGCACCTGGGCGGCCGCACAGGCCAGCACCAGGGCGGGGAACGTGCCGTAGAGGCCCGCCGCGCGGAGGAGGCCGCTGAGCGGTAAGCCATAGGCGATGCTGGGGATCACCGCCAGCACCAGCAGCCCCGGCGTCAGCCACTCGACCCAGGCGGCGCGGACGTGGGCCAGGCGATACGCGGCGGGGAACGCGACCAGCAGGGTGAGCACCGTGGCCGTGCCCGTCACCACCAGGGTGTAGGCCCATTCCGCCGCGAAGGCCGGCTCAAAGACCACCACCCCGGTGAAGTGGTCGAAGGTGAGGACCCCGCGCCAACCCCGACCTGCCGGTTGTACGCCCAGCGCGGCTAGCAGCGTCCACAGCAGCGGCAGCAGGGCCACCACCAACCCGGCGGTCAGCACCGCCACGCGCCCCACCCGGCGCGGGCACCACCGGATGCGCTTACTCCCCATCCGCGCCGCCTCTCGTGCGGCCCCGGCGCGCGTGCGGGCGCACCGCCCCCATGTAGGCCAGTCCGACGAGCAGAATCAGCGCGAGCAGCAGCCAGGCGGTGGCGGTGCCCCGGGGCCAGTTGTGCGCCTCGATCGCCAGCGTATAGCTGTAGAGGGCGGGCGTGATCGTGCGGCTGCCGGGCCCGCCGCCGGTCAGGATGAGAATGCTATCCAGGGCGGTGAGGGTGGTGCCAATCAGCAGCAGCAGGACGGTGAGCAGCAGGAGGCGTAGATGGGGCAGCACGACCACCCCCAGCACCGTCCAGGGCGGGCAGCCCAGCAGGGTGGCGTAATCCAGCTCATCTTGCGGCACGGCCTGCACACCGGGGACCAACAGGAAGGCAGCCAGTGGGAGCATGCGCCAGATTTCGACGGCGGCCACCGCGAGCAGGGCCGTGTGGGGATCGGCCAGCGGGCTGCTGACCGATCCCCACCCCAGCCAGGTGGTGGCCCAGCCCAGCAGCCCCACCTGGCTGTCATACAGAAAATGCCACAGGACGCCAGCAGCCAGGGGGCTGATCAACCAGGGGGTCAGCAGGAGGATGCGCACCAGGCGCCGCCCCCGGAACGGGCGGCGCTGCGCCAGGGCCAGGACCAGCCCGCCCGCGACCTCGACCGGCACGGCCAGCGCCGTCAAGAGCGTGACGTTGGCGAAGGCGGCGCGCACGTCCGGGTCGGCCAGCACGGCCTGATAGTTGGCGAGGCCGACCCCCTGCCAGGCGGTCCCGAAGGGATCGTAGCTGGTGAAGGTGGTGCCGAACCCTAACCCGACGGGCAGGAGCAGGAACGCCCCCACGAGCAGTGCCGCCGGCAGGACGGCCAGCCAGGTCCAATCCCGGCGCTTCATGGCGGGGGGATCCAGGGCCGAGGCAGCCGGCCCGCCAGGAGCCGCCGCGGCTGCAGCGCCTGCCTGGCCCAGCGGCGGGCGGCGGGCCACGCCCTCCCCCACCAGCCGTACCCCGCTGATCGTGCCGCCATAGGTTGGGATCCTCCAGGCCGGGGTTTCTGCTGTGCTGTGCATTATAGCGCATCCGCGCCGCTCGTGTGTAGGGGTGACAATTGTCACCTCCAATCCCTGATTGTACTCACTACCCAGCGCGGCTGCCTGGGCATACACGGGACTCAACCCTCGTCACGAACTGGGACCCGCCCCGCGCACGGCCGATACTCGCGAAGGAAGGAACCACCCGATGGAAAGACCGATCGCTCATGCCGAACCGGCACCGCTGCTCAGCGCACACCAATTCCAACGCATACTCCTGGCCGCCTGCATCATCCTCACCCCGCTGAGTCTCACCCTCTACGTCCGGGCCTGGCCGGAAAATCCTGCGCCAGTGGTCTTTAACTCGCCCCAGGCCGCGCCGATCACGACCAGCGCCCTGGCCGGGCCGCTCGGTAAACTGCGCGACTTGCGCGTAGCCGACATGGCTCCCATCGAAGGGCTGGACACGCGCTACGAACTGCGCCAGAGCGCGGGACAGCGGCGGCGGGATGTAGGCAGGGGGCTACTAAAAAGGGCAGCCGCGGCACGATCAGGGACGGGGCTGCCCTTTTTGGATAAGTTATTTCGTGCCGCCTGCCGTCGGCACCGACCCGGTCGGGAGCGGTGACGGCAGGGGGGCCGTGGGGATGGGCGAGGGCAAGGTCACCATGCGCGTGGCCGTACTTCCTGCGGTGGAGGTGACCGACGCTGCCGGGAGCGCCGTCACCGTAGCAGGCACGCTACCGGGTGCCCCCACGGGCGGGGCGGCAGGGTCCTCATCCAACCCGCACCGGCCAAAGAACGTGATGGACGTGACGCTGGCCGCCTCCCCACGGGTCGCGTTGCTGTACGGGCGGAAGTAGAGGCGGTTGTTCGGTGCCACACACGGCTCGCCCGGCCCCCCACAGGCATAACCGAAGCCATTAAGGGCGCTCTTAATCTTCTCGCGCTCCACATAGAGCCAGAACGTGCTGCCCGGCGGCACATCCTCATACGTCCACTGCGTCGACGGGATCGGGGGGGTCCACCCGGCGGCGAGCGACACCATCTTGGTGAGTTGGCCCCGGGTGGCATTGTTATAGGGCCGGAAGTAGGGCCGGTTGCCGGGTGCGAGGCACGGTTCGCCGGGGCTGCCACACGGATACCCCTGGACGATGTTATGGAGCGCCACCCGTTCGATGTAGAGCCAGAAGGGGTTGCTCGACGGC
>JBBSAN010000184.1:0-10242 GCA_038252265.1 Chloroflexia bacterium | reverse complement strand
GGCGGCGGGCGCGAGAGCACACTGAGCCATCCCGATAGCGTCACGTCGGTCGCCTGCAGCCCTGACGGCGCGTTCCTGGCGTCGGGCAGTGCCGATAGCGTGGTCCGGCGGTGGGACCCCGTGCAGGGCCGGGCGATCCGCGACCTGACCGGGCATGGCGCTGCTGTGCAGAGCATCGCCTTCTCGCCCGATAGCAAGCTGCTCGCCAGCGGCTCCACCGACCGCACCATCCGCCTGTGGGACCCGGCAGCCGGGACGGTGGTCCGCACCATCGCGGCGGGGTTGAACGTGGACGCGGTGGCCTTCAGCCCTGACGGCAAGATCATCGCCGGGGCGATCAGCGAGACGATCGGCCTGTGGGACCCGGCCACCGGCGCGGCGCTCCACATGCTCAGCGGGCATCCGGGGCGGGTGCAGGCGCTGGCCTTTTCCCCCGATGGGCGGTTCCTCGCCTCTGCCGGGTGGGATCACACGGTGCGCCTGTGGAACGCCCGCAGCGGCGGCGAACTGCGGACCCTGACCGTGGATGCGAACCGGATCAGCAGCGTCGCCTTTTCGCCCGACGGCAAGACCCTCGCCGCCGGGTCCGACGATGCCAAGTTCCGCCTCTGGGATGTGGACAGCGGCACGCTGATCCACACTATCGAGGGCCACAAGCTGCTGGTCAGCACCCTGGCCTGGTCGCCCGACGGCAAGCGCTTCGCCACCGGCTCCTGGGACAAGCTGGTCACTATCTGGGACACTTCCACTTGGCAAGCCCGCCAGACCTTCAACGACCACACCAACTATGTCCAGAGCGTCGCCTTCGCCCCCGACGGCAAGACCCTGGCCTCCGGCTCCGCCGACCGCACCGTGAAGTTGTGGGACGTGCGATGACGGGTGGTTCAGGGTTCGTGATCCATCCGTCAACGGATAATGGTCCATGTTCATTAACTCTTCACAAGAAGTTATCATGACCAGGAAAGTCCCTTGCTCGGGCCTATGGGCATTAGCGGCAATCACTCTGCTAGTTTCGATGATAGGTATCGGAGTGACTCTAAGTCTAATCCTCCCTGCACAACCGAGTTTGCGATGGAATACTCAAATTTTGCCTGTGACGACCCCTGTATGTGGGGCGTGGCATGTAGAAACTGCGTCAGCAATTGGTTTAGGCAATAGTCGCTTATTGGGAATAGCACCCAATTCAGTTAATGATATATGGGCTGTTGGGTATAGCGAAAATTCCTTTGCCGATGAGCAGGCATTGATTGAACATTGGGATGGGAGTCATTGGACACAAGTGCCTTACCCTGATACTGGTAATGGGAATAGTTCTTTACAGAGTATAACCGCATTAGGGAGCGATGACGTTTGGGCAGTAGGTAAGGTCAACGATGACTCGTGGATTATTCATTGGGACGGCTCTATTTGGCAGCAGATACCCAGTCCTAACGGCGGAAGTTCGGAAAACGTTCTAGAAGCAGTAACGGCTATCGCTAAAGATGATATATGGGCCGTCGGTTCTTATGGACCGTATAGATTGACAGCGCAGATACTCCATTGGAACGGAGTCCAATGGAGTATCGTACCCAGTCCGCTGCCAAGCTCATATGAGGCCGCATTGCTTGCGATAACAGCGATCGCCAAGAATGATGTATGGGCGGTGGGTTATTATGGCGACGGGAGCGGAACTCGGGCGTTGTTTGAGCATTGGGATGGGAGCCAATGGCACGTCGTTAGGGAGCCAAGTTTTGACCCTGCTAACACCGGTAACGAAATTAGCCGCCTTTATGGAGTGAGCGCCTTGGCCCCCAATAATGTATGGGCCGTCGGAGCTACCCAGCATCGAAGCGGCGTGTCTGCAGTAATTCTCCACTGGGATGGCAACCAGTGGGTGATCGTACCTAATCCAGACTATAGCGATATCTACGGTCTGCAAAGCCTGGTGGCAATAGCGAGTGACAATATATGGGCTTTTGGTGGGCATGATTACTTTGAATCGGGACGAACGCTTGTAGAACATTGGGATGGTAGTCGGTGGGATATCGTCCCCAGCCCCGATCCAGCAAATAAACAAAGCTTTGAGGCTGCCGCACTTCTCTCCCCAGATATTATCGGGGCAGTTGGCTATGCTGGGGACCATGCAATGGTCGTACAGTTCTTAAGGTCCACATGCGCAACCTCGTCTAGGAATGGCCCATCCACTCCTGCCCCACTATCAGCCCCTACGGTAATGCCCGCTTATAATCCGTTGACAGCACTGCCGCACCAACCCCAAACTGAGAGGGAGACGGTTATGGACCCGCAAGAGAATACAGACTACGCGAGCATTCTTCGCATCGTCACCCAATGGCCGCCGAGCCAGCGGTTCGCGTTGGTGCAAGATGTGCTCAAGACGCTGGCTCCCCCCGCAGAAGAGACAAGACCGCGCCGTAAAACGCTGCACGAAGCAGAGGGTCTATTAGCCACCGACCAGCCGCCGCCTACGGATGAGCAAGTTCAACAATGGCTGGATGAGCGGCGGATGGAGAAATACGGCCCCTTCTGATCTGCGTATATGAATACCAACCCCCAACCCCCAACCCCCAACCCCTACCCGCGCCCCCTCCTCGCCGTCGCCGCCCTGGTTAGTGTCATCCTGCTGGCGCTGCAACTGGGGCCACGGGTGCCGGTGCCGGAAGCGGCAGCGCCGCCCACGCCCACCCCCGCTCCCGCGCAGGTGCAGACGATCAACCCCAAGCTGGGCATCCACACCCGCCTGACCGACGAGGCCGACCCGGCCAAGATCCGGCAGACCTTGCAGATGGTGCGCGAGATGGGCGCTTCCTGGGTGGTCGAATATTTCCCCTGGGTCTATATCCAGCCGAGCGACCGCGCCCACTATGACTGGGCACACACCGATACCGTGCTCGCCGCCGCCCAGCAGCAAGGGCTGACCCTGGTCGCCCGGCTCGACGGCGTGCCCGCCTGGGCGCGTCCCCCCAACACCACCTGGCGCTACATCGACCCCGATCATTACACCGAGTATGCCGCCTTTGTCGAAGCATTCGTCACCCGCTACCGGGGCAAGGTCCACTATGTCATCATCTGGAACGAGCCGAACCTGAGCAGCGAGTGGGGCGTGCGCCCGCCCGATCCGGCGGCCTTCACCGCGCTGCTCCAGGCCGCCTATGCTGCCGCCAAGCGGGCCGACCCGACCATTACCGTCGTCATGGCCGGGCTGGCCCCCACGCTGGTCACCGACGCCGGGGGGATGCACGACACGCAGTTCTTGCAGAGCGTGTACGATGCCGGAGGCAAGACGGCATTCGACCTGCTGGCCGTCCACGCCTACGGCAACAACAACCCGCCCGACGACCCGCCCTCCGACGATGTCCACGGCATGAACTTCGCCCGCGCCGCCGTCATGCACGACGTGATGGCCCGCAACGGCGACGGGGCCAAAGGGGTGATCATCACCGAGGGCGGCTGGAACGACAGCCCGCGCTGGGTCTTCAGCGTCAAACCCTACCAGCGCATTGAGTACACCATCCGCGCCTACCAGAAAGCGCAGGCGGAGTGGCCCTGGTGCGTCGCTGTCGGCCTGTGGGCCTTCCGCCTGCCCACCCCGGCCTACACCTATATGGACAACTACACCTTCGTCACCCCCGATTTCATCCCCCGCCCGATCTATGACGAGGTTCGCAAATATGCCGTGCCCGGCGCGGCAGGAGGCGTGCCATGATCCGGGGGGCGCTATTGGCAGCGGGGGCGCTGCTGCTGGCCGGGGTGCTGGCCCTGACGGTCTGGTGGGGGCGGCTGCCCCGCCCCGACCCGGCCTGGGACCGCATCCAGCAGGCGGGGGTGCTGCGCGTGGGCACCGACGCTACCTACCCGCCCTTCGAGTCAATTGAAAACGGGCAATATGTCGGGTATGACCTGGACCTGGCCCGCGCCCTGGCCGCCGGGATGGGCGTGCGGGCCGAGTTCGTCAACCTCTCGCTCGACGGGCAGTATGATGCGCTGGCCCAGGACAAGGTCGATGTGCTGATCTCCGCCCTCCCCTTCATCTACGAACGGCAAAAAGAGGTGCGCTACACCCACCCCTACTATGATGCCGGGCCGGTCCTCGTCCTCCCCGCCGGGTCGCCCCTGGCGCAACCCCCCGACCTGGCCGGGCACACCGTCGCCGTCGAACTAGGCACCGATGCCGATATGGTGGCCCGGCGCTTGCAGCATGATGGGGTGGCGCTGCGCTTGGCGTCGAATTACCACAGCACCGAGGCGGCGTTGACGGCGTTGGTTGCCGGGCAAGCCGATGCCGCGATCAGCGACCCGCTCGCCCTGGCCGCGTTCACCCGCCAGCCTGGAGCCGCATCGGAACTACAGAGCGTGCCGATCCCCGGCGCGGCCCAACCGCTGGTCATCGCCATGCGCGTCCCGGCCTACCACCTCGGCCCCGCCCTGGACGACCTGCTGGCGGCGATGCAGGCCGACGGGCGGCTAACCCGGCTGCTGGGCGGGCAATGAGGGACGAGTAATGAGCAATGAGCAATGAGCAATGAGTGATGAGGAACGAGGGATCAGGGGTCAGAACTACGCAATACGCAATACGCATCACGTTTCACGTTTCACGTTTCACGTTTCACGAGTGCTGAGGCTATGATCGAATCTTCCCGTACCTATCCCCCCATCGAAACCATCCTGCTGGCACGCGGCTGGCGGGGCATGGACCGGCTGGCCCGGCATCTGTCCGCCGACTATGCGGCGCAGGCGGCGGCGGCGCTGTGGGACCGCCGCGCCCGCGTGCTGATCACCACCGGCTTCTACGTCAACGGCCACCAGGAAACCGATGGCCCACCGGGAGCCTTCTTCCTGGGCCGTGCCCTGGCGCAGTGCGGGGCGGTCGTCGGCTTTGTCGCGGACCCTGCACCGCTGGCCTTGCTTGAGGCCCTTGCCGAGGATGGCGGCTGGTGGCGCGACCGGAGTGAGCGCTTTGATGTTCCCGGCGCGAAACCCGTGCAGACCGCCGAACTCAAACCGCCGACCGCCGAACTCGTCCACCCGCCCGATTTTATCGAGTTCCCGATTACCGGCGCGGCGGAAAGCCGGATCATCGCCGCGCAGATCGCCGCCGACTGGCAGCCCACCGCCGTGATCGCCATCGAACGCTGCGGGCGCACCGCGTCGGGCCGCTACCTGAACATGCGCGAGGGCGACATTACCCCCTGGACCGCGCAGGTGGACGATCTGCTGGCGACCCCCGGCGTGCTGACCATCGGCATTGGCGACGGGGGCAACGAGATCGGCATGGGCACCCTGGCCGCGCAGATCCAGGCCGAGCTAGGCCGGGCCGAACCCGCGATCACCCCCGCCGCCCACCTGATCGTCGCCACCGTCTCCAACTGGGGGGCCTATGGCCTCCTCGCCTACCTCAGCCGTCACGCGGGCCGCGACCTCTTGCCCACCGCCGACGAGGAATGGGCCGCCCTCCACCTGCTCCATGCCCACGGAGCCACCAGCGCAGGCACGATCCCCCCGCCCCACGTTGATGGCTACTCGCTGGAGATCGACCGTGCGGTGCTGGAAGCGTTGCGGGCGGCGATTGGGGGTTAGGAGTTGGAGGTTGGGGGTTGGGGGAGCGCTTATGAAGGTGCATAAACTACCGCCGGAAGTGACCGTATTGTTCCACAGGCTCAAGGTGCCACCCCGGCTTGTTGCCCACCTGACTCTGGTCCATGATGTGGCCGCCACGCTCGTTGAGGAATTACAGAAACAATGGCCCGACTTGTCATATGATAAGCAGGCTATGCTGATTGGCGCAGCAACGCATGATTTTGGTAAGATTATCCATACCGCAGAACTCACCAAACCGGGCACATTCCATGAAGAAAGCGGCCCTACTTTGCTCATCGAAAACGGTGTACCCGAACAATATGCCCGATTTGCCCGCACACATGGACGCTGGGATCAAGAGCCGGTAACAGTGGAGGATCTCTTAGTCGCATTGGCAGACAAGATCTGGAGAGGGCAGCGTAACGAGAAGCTGGAAATAGCCGTGTCCCAACGAATCGCAATTGCTACTAACCAGGAACTCTGGCAAGTCTATGCGGAACTAGACACCATCCTAGCCGCTATCGCTGAGCAGGCCGATCAGCGCCTGGCCTGGCAAGCCCGACATCCAGTGTAAGGAAAGCCCATGACCGCACCAACCCCCAACCCCCAACCCCCAACCCCCGCGCAGAGCCTCCGCGCCGCCATCCGCGCCGGGGCGTGGACCGGGCCGACGGCGGGGCAGGCCCCCGGCATGGCTCAGGCCAATCTGGTCGTGCTGCCCGCCGAGGCCGCCGCCGAGTTCGCCGCCTTTTGCGCGGCCAATCCGAAGCCCTGCCCGGTGCTGGAAGTGACCGCGCCCGGCGACCCGGTGCCCCACGCGCTCGCGCCCGACGCCGACCTGCGCACCGACTTGCCCGCCTACCGCGTCTACCGCGCCGGGCAACCAGTAGAGGAGCGCCGCACCATCACCGACCTGTGGCGCGACGATCTGGTCGCCTTCCTGATCGGGTGCAGCTTCACCTTCGAGCGCGCCCTCCTCGATGCGGGCGTGCCGGTGCGCCATATCGAACTGGGCTGCAACGTGCCCATGTTCCGCACCACGCAGCCGTGTACCCCCGCCGGGCGCTTCAGCGGGCCGCTGGTGGTCAGTATGCGCCCCATCCCCGCCGCGCTGGTGGAGACCGCCCGCGCCGTCACCGCCCGCTACCCCCAGATGCACGGTGCCCCGGTCCACATCGGCGACCCCGCCGCGCTGGGCATCCGCGATCTCCAGGCCCCCGACTACGGCGACCCGGTGCCCCTCGCGCCCGGCGAGATCCCCGTCTTCTGGGCCTGCGGCGTCACCCCCCAGGCCGTCGCCCTCGCCTCCCACCTCCCCTTCATGATCACCCACGCCCCCGGCCATATGTTCGTCACCGACCGCGCCGACGCCGAGATCTTAGCGGCGAGCAGCGAGCAGCGAGCAGCGAGCAGCGAGCAGCGAGCAGCGAGCAGCGAGTGATGAGTGATGCGTGATGAGCAATGAGGGATCAGGGATCAGGGATCAGGATTAGGCATCACGCATCACGCATCACGCATCACGCATCACGCATCACGTTTCACTCATCACGTTTCACGTTTCACGCGCCACGCGCCACGCGTAACGGTTGCGCTATAGGGGTCATTGTAGTATGATGGGGACGACCCGCCTGCCTGCAACCTTTCGGCGGTGGCGGCGTACATATAAGCGGTAATGCTGATTTTGGACGGAGACGGGGCAATCCAGCCTCGACCGGATCAAACCGATCCCGCTGATCCAAAATCTAAAATCTAAAATCGCAAGAGGAGCAAGAGCATGGTCGGACAAGGCAAGCCCATCGGCATCATCCTGATCGTCGCCGGGCTGGCAGTAGCAGTACTCTCGGTGCTATGGTCAGGCGCTAATAATTTAAGCGGCGGGGCGACCGTCCTCTGCGGCGGCATCGGGGCGCTGGTCGGGCTGGCCCTGGCCGGGGGCGGCGTCTACTTCTTCCTCAGCGGCCAGAACGAATCCAAGCAGTTCGCCAATGTCGAGCAAGAGAAGCGCGTGCTCAACACCGTCCAGACGCGCGGGCAGATCATGATCTCCGAACTCGCCATCGACATGGGCATCAGCGCCGATCAGGTCAAGAAATATGTCTATGACCTCGTCGGCAAGGGGCTGTTCACCGGCTATGTAGACTGGAAAGGCGGCAAGCTCGTTTCGCAGGAAGCCTCCAAGCTCCAGGGCCGCACCACCTGTCCCAACTGTGGCGGCCAGCTCGAACTGGCCGGGAAGGGCCTGATCAAGTGCCCCTATTGTGGAGCCGAAATCTTCCTGTAACCCGGCAGGCGGCACACTGAGGGCGAGGCGATGAAGACGGCACGACGCTGGGGACCCATAGCAGGGCGAACGACGATGGCGCGGGCGGCGCGCTGGGCGATAGTATTGCTGGCGCTGCCCCTGATCCTGCCATTGCTGGGGATCACCGCGCCCGCGCCGGCGGTCCAGGCCCAGAGCAGCAAGGTCTACACCTGGGACCGCTACGATGTGAGCCTGACGATCAACAAAGACGGCTCGTTCGACGCGGTGGAAACGCAAACCTTCCGCTACCAATCGGGCACCTTTCGGGGCGCAGCGCGGGCCTGGGACACCAACCGGCTGGGCGAGATCACCCAGGTGCAGATCAATGAGGGCAAGCAGTCCTACTCCCTGGATGGCAGCCCCACCGGGCAGGGGAGCGACGGCACCCAGCCCTATACCGAATACACCGGGCCGTATGACCTCAACAGCCCGGCCACCTTGCCCCCGCCGGGCACCTTTGTTCTGCGTCCGGGAGGCAACAGCGTCGAGGTGGATTGGTTCTATGCGCCGGTCGCTGCCCCGGCCACCCGCACCTTCACCCTGCGCTATCATGTCACCGGGGCGATCCGGGTCTATCCGGGGGGTGACCAACTCTGGTGGAACCCGATTATCGCCAATCGCCAGGCCGACATTACCAGCTCAGGGATCGCCATCCACCTCCCGGCGGGTGTGAACGCGACCAACGTCCAGGCGCAGACCGTCTTCCCTAAAAGCACACACACCAGCGTGAACACCGCCGGGGTGGTCTCCATCACCACCGACGAGCCGATCCTCCAGACCGATCCGGCCCCCGCAGTGCGGGTGCAGTGGCCGCACGGGATGCTCGCGGCAGACCCGCCCGCCTGGCAGGCCGCCGACGACGCCGATCGCGCCCGCGCCGAGGAGAGCCAGCGGGAAGCCCAGCGCCTGGCCGAAGAGCAACGGTTGGCCGATGCCCGCCGTGTGGCCTTCGTGGACCTGGGCCTGCTGGTCGCCAGCGCGTTGATCCTCGTGGGCGGCCTCCTTTTCTGGCTGGTGCGCTGGTATCGCAGCGGGCGGGACACCCCCACCGCCCTGGCGGCGGACTACTTGACCACGCCACCCAGCGACCTCCCGCCGGGGCTGGTCGGCGTGCTGGTAGACGAACGGGCCGATACCCGCGATGTGGTCTCCACCATCCTCGACCTGGGCCGCCGAGGGAACATCGTCATCGAGGAGTTGAAAATCAACGCCTTTGGCGAGCGGCTGCCGGGGGCCGACTACAAATACACACTCAAGAACGCCGCGGTCGCCCAGCCCTACGAGAAACGGCTGCTGGATGATATGTTCCAGGGGGATAAGACGGTCCATCTGTCCAGCCTGGCCTTTGGCCTGTCCAACCGGCTGGCCGCCGTCTACGGCGACATGTACGCCGCGCTGGTGGACCTGAAGTATTTCACCAACCGCCCCGACATGGTCCGCGCCACCAGCTTCAGCCTGGCCCGGCGCTTCCTGGTCCTGGGCGGTGTGGCGCTGCTGATCACCGGCTTCCTGGCGATCTTCGGCGATTACGGCTTCTGGCCGCTGGTGCTGCCCCTGGCCCTGGCCCTCGTTGGGGCTATCGGCGTGGCGATCAACCGCGCCCTGCCGCAGCGCACCGCGCTGGGAGCCGCCGAGGCCGCCAAATGGCTCGCCTTCGGGCGCTACCTGAAGAACACCGCGCAGTATACCGGGGTCGAAGAAGCAGCCGCGCAGGGCGACCGCTATCTGCCCTACGCGGTGGCGCTGGGGGCTGACGAGGCGTTGGTCACGCAGTTCCAGGCGCAGAGTATCTCCGTCGCCAGCCCCGGCTGGTTCATCCCCTGGCGCGCCGACGAGGACACCAGCGGCCTGAGCGCGACGAGCGCAGGCGAGGGCGGCGTCCGGCTGCCCAACCTCAGCGGCATCTTCGCCAACAACCCGTCGAGCAGCTATGATTATGGCTCCGCGAGTGGCGGCCATGCCAACGGCAATCTGGCCGGATGGAAGTGGGGCGATGACAGCAACAACAACGACCGCAGCAGCGAACGCGGGTTCGCCTGGTCGGCCCCGGACAACGGCGGGAGCGCCCGCAACACCGCCGAAAGCTGGAACCGCGACCTGGCCGACACCGCCGAAAACACCAATTCCGGCCTCGCCAACATGATCTCCGTCGTCGCCGATGCCCTGTTCAGCGGCAGCGGCAGTAGCAGTGGCGGTAGCAGTAGCTCCAGCAGCAGTAGCAGCTTCGGCAGCTCCAGCAGTAGTAGTTCCAGCAGCCATAGCAGCTCTAGCGGCGGCGGCAGTTCCGGCGGCTCCGGCGGCGGCGGCAGCGGCGGAGCCTTCTAAGTGATCAGAAATCAGAAATCAGAAATCAGGTCTTCATAATC
>JBBSAN010000183.1:0-10298 GCA_038252265.1 Chloroflexia bacterium | reverse complement strand
TCTCCAGGGTGCAACCGAAGATGACCAGCGCCACCAGCAGGCGGAGCGTTGCAGTTTTGATCATCCCGAAGGGGTTGTGTGCAGGCATATTCATAGTGAGTTATCTCCGCTGGGGGTAAGCGCCAGGGTCATCTGTCTGCTCGTCATGGACAAGTGCTGGCGAAGAAGGCGTAGTTCTCGTCGTACACGCCCGCGCAAGTTACAGTGCCATAGATGGGGCCGCCGTTGAGCCAGGAGGCTCCTACTCGAATGTTAGCTTGGGGACCGTTAGCGAAAAGGGTATGGTCATCGCCTATGATGACGGAGTTGTTGATCGTGAGCGTGCCAAAACCAACAATCGCCACACCATAACTGTCGCCGCTACTTGAAGACGTGACTGTCACGTTGTTCATATTAGAGGAGGCGGCATCGTTACGCACACCATAACTTTCGCCGCTGCCTGAAGACGTGACTGTCACATTGTTCATGATGGGGGAGGCGCCGCCGAAGTTGCGTACACCATAGCCAGCAATACCACCTGAAGCTGTGATTGCCACATTGTTCATGCTGGGGAAGGAGCCCGCTTCGTTGACTATAGCGACGTTGTTGGGGCTTGCACCCGAAGCCATGGCGGTCACGTTGGTCATGGTAGGCGAGCCGAAGGTATTGAACACCCCGTAGGTGGAAGAGGTGCCACCGGACGCCGTGAGACTAACCTGCACCAAGCTTGGGGAGGCCCCAAGATTGTAAAGGGCGGTGGCGTAAGCACTGCCACCCGTATTCTCCACCGTCAGCGCGCGTAGTGCGGCGTTGCTCACCCCCACGACCGTTCCGGTGCTGAAATCTGGGCTACCGGTGAAGGTGATCCGGGTTACCTGCTCCCCGGCCCCCTCAATGTCCACCCACGGCTTCATCGTCACTCGCTCGGTGTAGGTGCCTGGGCCCACCCAGATGAGGTACTTGTTGGTGGAGGCGTTGTCGGTGATGCTGTCGAGGGCCGCTTGGACCGAGGTAAAGTCCCCGCCATCGGGCGAGACGACCACCATATTCTTGTACCCTTTGGTCTTGAGGGCGTACAGCGCGTAGGGCGCAGGCGTTATCGGTTGGCGGGGCGTGAGCGTAGTGAAGCCGCCCACATCCGCTGGCCTGACCGCGATCTCCAGATAGCGGGCCGCGCCGGTGAACGCGCTTGCGCCGAAGTCGAGTATCACAGTAAAGAGACCCTCGCTCGGGGTCTGGGTGACCTGAACCAGCCCGCCAACTTGCGTCCCTCCTGTGAGGGCATCGTACAGCGTGAACCGGAAGTCATGTGCCCCCCTGGCCGGGCTGATCCCGTCCTGGAGCCGCCCCTGGTAGGTGAAGCCGGTGCCGGTCACGACGGACGTGAGGGGAGCGATCGCCGCGACCTTGAGGGACGTGGCCCCGACCTCAATGCCCCCAAATAGCGGCCCCCCAGCGGGCATGAGCTTGCCCGCTGGGGGGCCGGCAAAGCTGCTTGCCACGAGGGCCAGCAAAACCACGATCAGGCTAAGTGTATGTTTTCTCACGTTAGATTCCTCCAGGAATAGAGCGCGACAGTCGCCAGCGCGTTACCTCGCTGGGATAAGCGCCGGGGTCGGCAGTCAGCGGATTAGGGACAGGTGCTGACGAAGAAGGTGTAGTTCTCGTCATACACACCCGCACAGGTTACGGTGCCACCGGCGGGGCCGCCGTTGAGTTTGGAGGCTCCTACTTGCGCGCTACTATCAATGGTAGCGGTGCTGCCGGTGATGACCGAGTTGTTGATCGTGTGCGTACCGGCACCAAAGATATGCACCCCATAGTTGTTCGTGCCGGCGGCAGCTGTGAACGTCCCATTGGTGATGCTGAACGAGGAGGCGTCGTTGTACACCCCATAGTTGTTGGGGGCCGCACCCGACGCCGTGACGGTCACATTGGTCATCGTGGAGGAAGCAGCGCCGGTGTTGTAGACTCCATAGTTGGCAAACGAGCCGCCGGACGCCGTGAGAGTGACGTTGGTCATAGCGGGGGCGGAGGAGGAATTGAACACCCCGATGTTCTCGCTGCCGCCGGACGCGATGACGGTCACGCTGTTCATGATCGGGGCGGCGGCGGTGGTGTTGTAGACCCCAAAGTTCAGGGAGCCGCCGGACGCAGCGAGAGTCACGTTGGTCATCATGGGGGAGGAGGCGTTGAAGTCGTTCACGGCGAAGTTGTTGGAGGCCGCGCCCGACGCTGTAGCGGTCACGTTGGTCAGGGTGGGTGAGGCGGCGGCAACATTATGCACCCCATAATTGGAAGAGGTGCCGCCGGACGCCATGAGACTAACCTGCAACACGCTGGGGGACGCCCCATTATTGTAAAGGGCGGTGGCGTAAGCACTGCCGCCCGTATTCTCCACGGTCAGCGAGCGTAGTGCGGCGTTGCTCGCGCCCACGACCGTGCCGCTGGCGGTGCTGGGGCTGCCGGTGAAGGTGATCCGAGTGACCTGCTCGCCCGCCCCCTCGAGATCCACCCACGACTTCATCGTCACCTGTTCGGTGTAGGTGCCCGGTCCCACCCATACCAGGTATTTATTGGTGGCGGAATTGTCGGTGATGCTGGTGAGGGCGGCCTGGACCGAGGTGAAGTCCCCGCCATCGGGCGAGACAACCACCATATTCTTGTACCCTTTGGTCTTGAGCGCATACAGGGCATAGGGGGCCGGAGTGAGTGCCTGCCGGGGCAGGAGCGTCGTGTAGCCGCCGCCCCCTGACGGCCTGACGGCAATCTGCAGGGTGCGCGCCGCGCCGGTGAAAGTGCCCGCCCCAAAGTCGAGGAGGACGGTGAACAGCCCCTCGCTCACGGTCTGGTTGGGCTGGTCGAGGGGTCCGGCGACCAGCGTGCCGCCGGTCATGGCATCGTACAGGGTGAACTGGAAGTCGTACGGCCCATTCGCCGGGTTGCTCCCGTCCTTGAGCCGCCCCTGGTAGGTGAAGCCTGCGCCGATGGACGTGCGCGGGGCGACCGCCTCGACATTGAAGGAAGCGGCCTCCGCCGTTGTCCCCCCGACGAGTTGCCCCCCAGCGGGGAGGTGCGTGCCTGCGCTAGCTCCCGCGCCAATCCCTCCCAGTGCCAGCGCCAGGGCCAGCAGCCCGATAATCAGCCGCGTTTTCATGTCGGTGTCTCCTTGCTGTGTTAGCAGTGCGATCCGTCACTCATTAGTATGGGCGGCTACGAAAGCGGTGACTCTCGCCCGTCGGGGCCAGGGGACGCGGCCTCTGGCTCCATCAGCGTTGCGAATGCGTCCGGCAGGCGCGCCAGCCCTTCGAAGGAGCAGGACGCGCCGCTCACCACCTGCTGCAACTTGCCGTGCACACCCAATGGGCCATCCGCCAACTGCCGCTTCCATATACGGACCAGATACAATTCGGTTGAGGTATCGTCGTTCTGGGAAGTCACCTGCGCGCTCCTTTGGGCGGGCTTCGCCTCTCGTTGCTTGCCTGGTTAGCAAGCGCTTACCTGGTGGTTCCGCCTGGGGGCTGCTGAATGCATCCCTTAAGGAGGCTCCAACGGGCGTGTTTACGGGGCACCCTGGCCGCTGCAAGTGCCGCCGTTGGTGTTTGTAAGGTTGGCCCTGAACAATGGCTAGTCAGCAGCGCCGCCGCCGTTGCCGCATGGGGGGCTTTCGCGGCACGGGCGCACGACGGGCGAGATGCCATAGGCGTAGCAGTTATGAGCGGGGTCCACCAGCCCGAAGCGCACTCTCATGTTGGCGGCGTTGGGCGGGAAGCTGTAGCAGAAGTCACCGCTCAGCGTGGTATTGCCCAGTTGGAAGGTGTGCGTACCACCCTGTGCCTTCACCGGTATGTAGTAGGGATTGCCACTACCCCTGACTTCCAGCGCTGCCCCCCAATATATCTGCGTCACCGCACACGTGCTGCTGTTACGCACGGTCGCCGTCCAGTGGACGGTGCCATCCGGGTTGCAGGAGATAGTGACCGTAGACACCAACAGGTTGCAGTGGGTGCAGGGCACTGCCGTTGGGGTACTGGTGAGCGGCACGGGTGTGTTCGTGGCTGTATTGGTACGGGTATGGGTCGCGGTCGGTGTATTAGTGGCGGTCGGTGTGGCGGTCGCCGTAGCGGTGTTAGTCGGCGTCGGCGTCGACTCGACGCACACGTTCAACAGCACCGCTACGCTGTCGGAATGGTAGTTTGCGGCCACCAGGTCCAGCTTGCCATCTCCGTTGAAGTCGCCGACTGCTACCGCGCTGGGGCTGGATCCCAGCGCAAAGTTGGCGGCCAGGCCGAACCCGCCCGCGCCCGTGCTCAGTAGCACCGATGCATTGTTGGAGTCGAAGTTCACGGTCGCCAGGTCCGGCTTGCCGTCGGCGTTGAAGTCACCGACCGCTACCGAGCTGGGGTAGGACCCCACCGCATAATTGCTAGCTGCTCCAAAGCTGCCCGTGCCCGTGCCCAAGAGAACCGATACATTGTCGGAGGTTTGATTGACGACGGCCAGGTCAGGTTTGCCATCCAGATTGAAGTCACCCAGGGCCACCCAGTAAGGGTCGGTCCCCGCCGCATAATTACTAGCGGCTCCAAAGCTGCCCGTGCCTATGCCGGGTAGAACCGATACCGTATTGGAGAGTTCGTTCGTGGTCACCAGGTCCAGCGTGCCGTCGGCGTTGAAGTCACCGACGACAACCGAGGTGGGGGCGGACCCCACCGCAAAGGTGGCAGCCGGGCCGAAACTGCCCGTGCCTCTACCTAAGAGGACCAGTACATGGTCGGCGTGGGGGCTTGTCACGACCAGGTCAGGTTTGCCATCCCGATTGAAATCGCCGACCGCTGCCGAGAAAGGGTTTGTCCCCGCCGCAAATTCGGCGACCGGGCCGAAACTGCCGGTGCCCGTGCCCAGGAGGATCGACACATTGCCGGACGTTTCAACGACGACAGCCAGGTCAAGCGAACCGTCGCCGTTGAAATCACTCACGACTACGGAGGTTGGCTCTATTCCCAGCGCAAAGTTCGTAGCTGGGCCAAGACCGCCGGTGCCCGTGCCCAGTAGCACCGATACGTTGTTGACGATCAGGTCCGTGGTCGCCACGTCAAGCGTGCCATCGGCGTTAAAGTCGCCGACGGCTACGGAGCTGGGGTGCCCCGCGGCATAATTGCTGGCTGGGGCGAAGCTGGACTGACTACAAGAGCCAGGGAGGGATGGGGGGCCTGCCCCGCCCGCACTTCCCTGGACCCGACCCGCAGGGGATGCCAGAGCCATATTGCCCGTCCGCATAAGGCAGACGATGGTTGCGAGCAATAGCATCACCACCCCGACGATCAGTTGAAACCGATGAAGTTTAAGCATGATCGGCCCTTCCCTTTGGTTATCTAGCTGGTCGTTGCAGCACGCTGCTGAAGCCTCGTTACGGCTGTAGATCGCTACCCCATATGCTGCTATCATCGCGGTGAGCGAAGCCTGTTTATATCTTAAGAGGAATTAGGGTATAATAGGCGTTACAATCACCGTTACAACTTCCCGGCAAACACCCTGATCCTCACCGCGCCTATCGGCTGCTGAGGAGGCACGGATGGATGACAGAGCAGCATTTGGGCAATGGCTCAAGCAGCGCCGGAAGGCTCTCCGGCTGACCCAAGAAGCCCTCGCTGCGCGCTTATCCTGCTCCAGCGCGATGGTCCGCAAGATCGAGGCAGGCGAGCGCGCCGCTTCCCCGCCGATCGCGGCTCTCCTCGCGGCCACGCTCGGCGTCGTCGCCGGCGAGCGAGCGGCCTTTGTCCAATTTGCCGGGGGGCTGCTCAGTAGCGATGCGGCCCAGCGGGAGCTGTGGCAGACGCTGCACACCGCTCAACCCCACCCCACCAACCTGGCCGCGCCCCTCACCACGCTGATCGGTCGCGAACACGAGGTAGCGCGGTTGCACACGCTTTTACTCCAGGATAGCGCGCGCCTGTTGACCCTCACCGGCCCGCCCGGTATCGGCAAAACCCGCTTGAGCCTGGAGGTGGGGGTGGGGCTGCTCGACCACTTTGCCGATGGGGTGTTCTTCGTGGGCCTGGCGTCCGTCGTGGATCCAGGCCTTGTCCTGACGGCGATTGCCCTGACCCTGGGCCTACCCGACAAGGGGACCGCGTCGCTGCTCGGCGAGTTGCAGCAGGCGCTCAGCAGCAAACAGATGCTGCTGCTGCTCGATAACTTTGAGCAGGTCCTGGACGCTGCGCCCTTCGTCTTGGCGTTGCTCAGCGCCTGCCCCACCTTGAAAGTGCTGATCACCAGTCGTGAAGCGCTGCACGTTTATGGCGAACAGCAATTCCCCGTCCCGGCCCTCGCCACGGTCGATCCTGAAAACTTGCCGCCCCTCCCCACCCTGGGGAGCATCCCGGCGCTCGCGCTCTTCACCGAGCGCGCCCCGGCGGTCCAGCCGGACATCGTCCAGACCGAGGAGAATGCCCGGGCGGTGGCCGCGATTTGCACACGGGTATATGGCCAGCCGCTGGCTATTGAGCTAGCGGCGGCGCGTATCCGGCTCTTCTCGCCCCAGGAAATGCGGGCCCGCCTGGACCACCAGTTGGCGCTACTGACCGGCGGGCCGCGCCACCTGCCGGCCCGGCAACGGACCCTCCGGGCCGCCATTGACTGGAGTTATAACCTGCTCAACGCGGGGGAGCAGACGCTGTTCGCCCGCCTGAGCGTGTTTGTCGGCGGCTGCACGCTCGCGGCGGTCGCGGCCATCGGCAATGCCCAGGACGACCTCACGGTCGATGTGCAGGATGGGATGGAGTCGTTGCTCGATAAGAACCTGCTGAAGCGGGAAGAGGACGTCGCAGGCGAGTCCCGGTTCACGATGTTAGAGATGTTGCGTGAATATGCCGTGCGCTGCCTTGAGGAACGCGGTGAGACTCGAGCACTTGGTCGTCATCACGCCGCGTATTATCTCGCGCTGGCCGAAGCGGAGAAGCCCGCGATGCGCGGGCCGACCCAGGTCGGTTGGTTCAGTCGCATCGAACAGGAACAGGACAACATACGGGTCGCGTTACGGTGGGCCGAGGCGAATCATGAACCGACGCTTGGTTTGCGTCTGGCCCTCACGCTCTGGTGGTTCTGGACCGTGCGTGGTAACGTGAACGAAGCCGACAGATGGCTCGCCAGTCTATTGGGTGCCGGGGGTACGGAGCCGACACTGCGTGCTAACGCCTTGTACGCGGCGGGTCAGACCGCCTGGGCGCGGGGGGACCTCCCTCGGGCGGATGCCTATCTTACGGAAAGTTTGGCCCTCTATACGGAGGTGGCCGATCCGCTCGGTGCCAGCCGCGCGCTACGCGTGGTGGCGAACCTGGCGCGCGATCGGGGGGACTATGCCCAGAGCCGCCAGTATTATGCCCAAAGTCTCGCTCTGCTGGATGAAGTGGGTGATACAGAGGATCGGGTCTTGCTGCTCATCAGCATGGGGGGCAATGCGTGTGGGGAAAGCGACTACGAGACCGCCCGGTCCTTGTATGAACGCAGCCTGAAGATTGCCGCCGACCTCGGGTCCACCCAGCTGATCGCCGTCTGCCTATCGAATCTCGGCAACGTGGCGCACCATGAAGGGCACGACGATGTGGCGGCAGAGCGGTTCAAGGCGAGCTTGCAATTGCAGCGCGAGTTACGCGAGAAATTCATTATTGCGGAATGCCTGGTCGGGTTAGGCAGCATCGCACGATCCGCCGGGCAGCCGGCCCGCACCGTCCGCCTGTTCGCCATGGCGGATCACCTGCGCCAATCATCGGGGGTCCGGCTGAACCCGATCAATCGCCAGGATACGGACGATGAACTGGCCGAGGCCCGCCAGCGCCTGGACCCCGCTACGTTCGAGCAGTTATGGGCCGAGAGCCAGGCGATGACGCTGGAGCAGGCCCTTGACGATGCGTTGGGGCAACCCAGCACTATGTGCTGAGGATCGCTCTGGAAGCCGCATGCTCAAATAGAAAGATGGGCGGCACCGTGCCGTCTATCACCCCATCGCAGGCAAAGCAGATCGAGACCTGCATAGCGGAGTGGGAACCAGCCGGATAAGGACTGTATCAGGAGGGACTCGGTTGGATCATACAATGCTGGAGGAATGGTTGACGGGCTATCGGCAAGCCTGGCGAAGTGACGACCCGACCGACGTCGGCGCGCTGTTCACCGAGGATGCGCTGTATTATACCGGGCCTTTTGACGAACCGTGGGCAGGGCGCGCAGCCATCGTCGCGGGGTGGATCGACCGGGGCGACTCGAAGAATGGGTGGACATTCCGCCATGAGATCTTGGCCGTCGAAGGGGAGATCGGCGTCGTGCGTGGTTGGACCACCTACGCCGCGACCGCCGCCGCGCCGGAAACCGAATACAGTAACCTCTGGATCGTGCGCCTGACCGACTCAGGCCACGCGCGCGAGTTCCGCGAGTGGTGGATGGAGCGGAAACGGAAAGCGTGACACGGCAGACCGACCAGGGCACGCATGGCGCGTGTCCTGGGGCAGGGGCGATGGCGCGGTGGTCCGTCTTGTTAATGAGGCGACAGGCTGGCGCTAACCGCAGCCGCTGTTAGCGCTGGGCCCACGGGACCACTCAGCGAATGGTCTAGAGGCTCGCGGCGCCCATCCCCATTGGCACTTCCCAATCGGCTTGCCTGTCCTTCGCCAGCGGGCGACCCCTAGTGGGTCACGCTGCAAATAACTTGGTATTCACAGCGGACGTGCTTACCTCAATCTGTGCCTGAGCGAATACCAACTTAATTGCGGCGTGACCCACTAGTGGGTCATGCCGCAATTAGCTTGCCAATCAATCATGGGTAGATAGGCTGACTTGCGCGTGATAGCAAGGGCTATTCAATTGCAGCGTGACCCACTAGTGGGTCGTTTGACATGGCGCTGGCTATTCCGTTAGGCGTGGGGTATACTCTCTAATCGCGCGGATTTTTGCCCGCGATTCGCCCTGCTTTTTGGAGGTTTTCCCATGACCCGCCGACAGAAAGACCCGTTACGCCCGCTCACCCCCGCCGAAGCCACCGCGCTCGCCAAAGTCGCCCGCGCCCCTAGTGCCACCGTCGCCCAGGCGACCCGCGCCCAGCTCCTCTTGGCGGTGGCCGCTGGGGATTCCTACCAGCAGGCGGCCTACGCAGCGGGCCGCCGCTCCCCCCATGCCGTCGCCGCGCTCGTCGCCCACTTCAATCAGCACGGCCTAGACGCGCTGGAGCCGCCCCACGGCGGCGGCCCCCCCGTCGTCTATACCTCCACCGAGTGCGACCGCATTCTCGCGGAAGCGCAGCGCACCCCTGACCGGGAGCGCGACGGGACGGCCACCTGGTCGCTCTCGACCCTCCAACGGGCGTTGCGCCGGGCCCCCGACGGCCTGCCCCTCGTCAGCCGCTCGACCATCTGGGCGGTCCTGCGCGACGCTGGCTGGCGCTGGCAACGCAACCGTTCGTGGTGCCCCACCGGCACCGCCCTGCGCAAACGCAAAACCGGGGTCGTGCTCGTCCACGATCCCGATACTGTACCCAAAAAAACTTGATTGAACGGGCCTACGCCTGCGGGGAGGCGCTGGGGCTGGCGGTCTGGACGGAAGATGAGGCTGGCCCCTTCCAAACCCTGCCCTACCCCGGCGCGAATTGGCAGCCCGAAGCGCATCCGGCGCGCTATCCGCATGAATAGCTGCGCCTGGGGACAGCCAAAATGCTGACGTTGTTTCATCCGCGTAGCGGCCAGGCGCGGGTGGGGGGGGTGACGAGCAGTCCGAACACGGTCTTACATGGCTGGCTGAAAGGGGAACTGAGCGCGATCCTGGCCGAGTTGCCAGCCCGCCCGGAGGCAGCGGGCGGGGCAGCCCAGCGCGCCGAATGGACGCTGTGGCAAACGGGCTTGACGCGGGCGGTGGCGTTGCCGGCAGAGTTGCCGCGCGTGCGGCGGCTGCTGATCCTGGACAATTTAGCCGGCCACCATACAGCGGAGTTCGTGGAGTGGTGTCTGGCGCAGGGGATCATGCTGCGGTACACGCCGGTGGGCGGGTCGTGGTTGAACATGGCCGAGTCGTTCCAGCGGATCATCAAGCGGCGGGCGTTGGACGGGCAGCACCCAGGGAGTGTGGACGAGATTATCGCGTGGCTGGCCGCGACGGTGGCCGGGTGGAATGCCGCGCCGACGCCGTTCGAGTGGGGCGGGAAGCGGGCGGCGCGGCGGGCGCGCAGCCGGGCGCGGCGGCATGCGCTGGGCGGGTCGGGGGCGGTGACCAGGCGTCCGATTCGCTATCGTTCAACGCCCAAAAACAAATGGCCTGCGCCATGTCAAACGACCCACTAG
>JBBSAN010000182.1:0-10301 GCA_038252265.1 Chloroflexia bacterium | reverse complement strand
TCGATAGCCGAGCTAGCGGTGCGCATCTTGGAGTTCATCGCCTACTTCAACCGCACGATGGCCAAGGCCTTCAAATGGACCTACGCGGGCCGCCCGTTGGTTGTCTAAACTGCTATGTTATTTCCACCGCGCTGTACTAGTTGGTCAAAGATGGCGTCGGTTTCCGGGACTTTTTTTGGGGCTGCGTCTTCGCCACCTTCTGCGGGTAGTAGCCCAGCACATTCAGTTTGGTGCCGATGGTTTCGGCGGTGGGCAATGCGGCATCGGTATAGCCGTGCTGGGTGATCAACTGGCGGCGCACCTCGGCGGCGGTCAGGCGCGTATATAAGCGCTGGGTGCGAAACTGCGGATCGGCCTGACTCTGCCCATCGACCAGCGTTTGGATATCGCGCAGCAGGTGCGGCAGTTGGGCTTCGGCGGGCTTGCGCCCACGGGCGACAAAGGCATCGACACAGTGCAGACCGCTATCGAGTTCGTGCTGGCCTTTGCGAATCGTCATGCGGCTCCAGTGCAACTCGCGGGCGGCGCGGGTTTGGCCGCCGGGTCCCAACTCGCGCACAGTGCGCGCCATAAACCGGCGGCGGGCACTGCCCGTGAGGGATTGAGCGGTTTCGTGCAAGAGCATCTTCACCGAGTCGGTTAAGTCCATCAGGCGACCTCCCAGAAATGATATACGGGAGTATACCATAGATCGGGCTAATTTAATTTTCGGAAGTCCCTAGGCTATATTGATGGGCGGCGGAAGCGAAAAGTATTTACCGGGCGCACACGGCGCGAGGTGGCGGAGAAGTTGACCGCCGCGCAGCATGATCTACAACAAGGGTTGCCTGTAGTGACCGAACGGCAGACCATGGAGCACTTCCTGGGCCGGTGGTTAGAGGACTCCGTCAAGCCAACAGTGCGGCCCAAGACATATCATAGCTATGCGCAGATGACCCGACTGCATATCATCCCCAGTCTCGGGCGGGTGGAACTGACCAAGCTCTCGCCGCAGCAGGTGCAGGCCTGGCTGAATCGCAAGATGAGTAGTGGGTTGGCTCCGCGGACGGTCAGCTATATGCGGAGCATCTTGCGGCAGGCCCTCGAGCAAGCCTGCCGCTGGGGGATGGTAGCGCGCAACGTGGCCAAGCTGGTGGACCCGCCAGCCGTTCCGCAACAGGAAATGAAGTTCCTCACGCCGGTGCAGGCGCGCCAACTGATGGCCGTCGCTGCCGAGACCCGGTTTGAGGCACTCATTTATGTCGCCTTACTGGGCTTGCGACAAGGTGAGATTCTCGGGTTGCGCTGGAGCGATATTGATCTGGAGGCCGGGACACTCCAAGTCCGCTACCAATTGCAGCGGATTGAGGGGCAGTATCGCTTGCTCGAGCCGAAGAGCCAGAAAGGCCGCCGAACAGTGAGCCTCCCGGCGTTCGCCAGCACGGGCCTGCGGATGCACCGGACGCGGCAGTTGCAGGAGCGGCTGCTGGCCGGGACCGAGTGGCAGGGCGAGGAGTGGGACCTGGTATTCTGCACCATGCGAGGCACGCCATTGGAGGCGCGCAATCTGCTACGCGACTTCAAGAAACTGTTGGAGCGGGCGAGCCTACCCGACATGCGCTTTCACGATTTGCGGCACAGTGCCGCGACGCTGTTGCTCGCCAAAGGCGTGCTGGAGCGGGTCGTGATGGAGATCCTGGGCCACAGCCAGCTGAGCCAGACGATGCGCTACAGCCACGTGATCCCGCGCTTGCAGCAAGAGGCGGCGCGAAAACTGGATGAGTTGCTGACCGGCGAAATCAGCTGATCGGCATCATTGCCTGTATTATCTGGAGGCGCGGGCGAGGGCTGCCCGCCCCGGCGCCAGGTCGCTGAAAGGGGCGAGATTGCTGAACCGGACGCCGTTGACAAAGGCATCCCGTAGGTCGGTCGCGATCTGCAACGCCAGGCGCGTCTCGCCGAAGCCACCGGGGCCGGTGAGCGTGACCAAGCGCATTTCGGGACCGAGCAGCAGCGCGCACAGCGCCACCACTTCCGGTGCACGTCCGATCAGCGGGCCGGACGGGGCGGGCAGCATTGATGGGAGGAGTAGTGCAGATAGTGATAGTGTCCTAGCTGTGTTCGGCGGAGCAGAGAACGGGGGAAGCTCAGGGGGAGACAACGCTCCTACCATATCCAGTAGCAGCGCGCGCTCCTCGTCGGACAGCGCGAGGGCCGTGGCGAGGCGCTCGATGAGCTGACAGGAGGGCTGCCGAGTACCCGTCTCAATTTTCTTGATCGTGGTCAGGACGCAGCCAGCGCGAGTAGCCAGTTCGGCTTGCGTCAGATCCAGGGCTTTGCGCCGACGGCGTAGCCAATAGCCAAAGGATACTCGGCGCTCAGTCATAGCCAGGAAATGGCATGAGGGGAAAGCTCATACATAGGGCTGATCCTGCGGGTTCAAGAACCGTTCGCAGTTGCCCCCACAAAGCGCGTACGCCAATCAGGCCGTAAGGGCAGCAACCGCAAAATCGTCTGGCGGATCGGGTTGCGGCAGGTGCCAGAGCGCGATCAGGTGTCGAACGGGGGGCCCAATTTGCGCTAATCATCTGTATTGTACACCAAAGGTAGCCCGAGGCAACCGCAGAATAACTGTTCCCATCCCTTGCGGATCTCCCACGATTTGCGGAGATCCAATTTTCTGACTGATGACCAACCCCTTCCGACCGTGGTCTGTCAGCAGCGGTGTGCGATCTCCTTGGTGCCGGAGGCGACCGGCACCCGTGTCGGCGTAGAGCCACCCGCCGACAGACAGGGCGAGTACAGCGGACCCTCGAAGACCCTCATTGGCCGTATATCATGTCGCAGTGAACAGATCTACGGACCGGCAACGCGGGGCCAGCACCTAGGGTACTCGCCCAAGCGGGCGGCGACCCGGCATCTGACCGACGATGAGCATACGCATTATTCATCATCGGGATCGTCG
Source organism: Chloroflexia bacterium (assembly GCA_038252265.1). Taxonomy (GTDB): domain Bacteria; phylum Chloroflexota; class Chloroflexia; order QHBQ01; family JAICKM01; genus JBBSAN01. The sequence goes on along the minus strand of JBBSAN010000182.1, from coordinate 7,357 downwards.
CTGCTGAGCGAGGAAGCCGCCGTAATCGCCACTGCCCAGACGGGAACCAGACGAATTGTTGACCAAAGAAAGAGGGTCATTGAGAGTATTGGCTAGACCATTGGCTATATAAGAGCCAAAATAAGGCGGTGCTGATCCCAGCATCGCCACTGTTCATCGTGATAACAGGCGTAATCTATGGAGCCGACGAGAGAATGCGAACCCTAGACCGACTGTTTATAACTCCGCCGGTCAGGTCGAGCATCACACCGATCTAGTTGAGGCGTGGTCATAAATCAGCCGCCGCTCGGTGGGGTGGCCACCGAGCGGCGGTCCCCGTCACCCCATTATCCTAGCGGTGGGCTGTTCTGCCCCACCGTGATGACCACATGGCCCACTTTCTGTCCCCTTTCGACATACCGATGCGCCTCAGCCATTTGTTCCAGCGGGTAGCTCCGGTCAATAATGGCCTTGATCTCCCCCGCCTCAATCAGTTCTCTAAGCAGCGTTAAATTCTCCGCTCGGCGAGTGGTGTAAGCCTGGAGGGTTTGCGTGCGGTTGGTCAATATGCGCCACAGACTGCGCAGTATTTGGGCCATGCTGACCTGATCCGCAATATAGGTGCCGTTGGGCTTGAGGGCACCTTTCACCGTGGCGCGCGAGCTGGTGCTAGTCACATCCAGAATGACATCGTAGCTGGCCCCGCGTTGGGTGAAATCTTCGTGCGTGTAATCCACGACATGATCGGCCCCCAGTGCGCGCAACCGCTCCAGCTTCCCGGGGCGGTCGACCGCCGTCACCTCCACGCCATAGTGTTTGGCCAGCTGGACCGCAAACGTCCCGATACTACCCCCCGCCCCAATAATGACCAGGTGTTGCCCGGGTTGGAGCTGGGCGCTGCGGACCAGGCGCACGGCTTCCATCCCGGCGACCGCCACCGCCGCCGCTTCCCCATAGCTGAGGCGCGCCGGTTTGACGGCCAGGACCCCGGTTTCGGGCAGGCATTTGTATTCGGCATACCCCCCCAAACTCCCCCCGGAACCAAAGCCGGTACTCGCAAACACCTGATCGCCCACAGCATACCGCGTGACCCCGGGCCCGACTGCTTCAATTTCGCCCGCCAGGTCCTGCCCTAAGATGACGAGGCGCGTGGGTCGGCAGAGTCCACAATAGAGGCGCACGGCGAGCCGCATGAGCTGGGGGGTGCGGTAGGGAAAGCGGAATCTCCGCAGTTCCATGTCCCCGGCGGTGACGGTGGTGGCCTGAATGCGGATCAGAACCTCATGGGCCTTGGGGGTCGGTTTGACCACCTCTTGAAGCTGCAGCACCTCCGGGGGTCCGTAGGCGGTCCAGACGATGGCTTTCATGGGTTTCCTCCACGTTGCGTTGAGGGCGCGTCCGGCGCGCCGGCCTGGCCCGGGGCCAGCGCGCCAACCTAACCTCGCGCCCGGCGACCTGAGTTTTAACCCGCCGCGGCCCGCGCCCGTTTTGCTCCTGTGCGCCGTTTACCCCTTTGCGCACTCTGCACGTAGCAGAGCGCCATTATGATAGTCTTGTTAGGGCTTACGCAGTTCAGCCGCTGAGCGTTTCATCACCCTTGGGGAAGCTGCCCGGATAGGCACGATTTATCCGCCTATACCGGCCCCTGCGCGCCAACCGCCTAAGTCCTGTCTTGTCTAGACACTAAAGGGTGGGTGGGGATGGGGTGTGCGGACCACGCCCGAACAAATCGGGTTAGGCACGACGATAGCGAAAAGGGCCTGGGCCGGCGGAGTACCGATTTAATGCATGTTTCACGGTCCTTCACAGCCGGTTGTTGAGTGTTAGCAACTCCAATGATGCGGAGACCACTGTCCGGTGGGAACCCCACCGAATGGCGGCTGATTTATGACCACTCCTCATCTAGTTGTCCAGCGCCTGATCCCAGCCACCGCTCGACCCTGCCAGCGCTAGCAGCAAGGCCACGTTGGGATCATGCTTCTCTGCTTTGTCCGCGATTATATCGTGAATCAGCCCGACCAATTGCAGCACACCACTGTGTTTGTCCCAGTTATGGAGGCAGCACTCACTTTGGGGCCCGGCCCCTCACTCCGGTGAAGAGGCAATTCTTCGGTCAGAGTCAATCGTGGCTTGAATAGTACCGACGATTGGCTGCCGTCTTGCCGGTCATTGCCCTCTTTATGAGCGAAGCAGCTGGTGCTTACAAGGAGCGCGTGCTGACGCGCGCCGGCATGCACTGGTCCACAGTGGACGCTCTGGCTGCGAATTGGTCGCGTTGACCACCCCATCACCTCGCCGCTGATCTTCGCACGGGTGATCTGCTGCTGTCCCACCACGCAGGCCAGCGCGTGCGAAGGTCCTCGACAGCGAAATCCGCAGCCGCTGGAGAGCAAAGCGTGGAGAGAGACCAGGGGTTGGTGAGGGCCGGAGGCCGAGCAAGCAGAGAAGGATTAGGATAGGGCCAGGTAAGTGATAGAGGTGGGGGTGCTGGGAGCGGGGGCGGTGTGAGATTGGTCGGTAGTCGCGCCAGTGCGAGAGTAGTAAACACAGGGCTGCAACAGGATAAATGGCAGCAGCGCGACGGAGACCACGTCCCGGCATATGACTTAATGCAACCGTTCCGTAATATCAGGATGGCGCAACTCGAAGATCTGAAGCGAGATGCTCAGGTGCTGGGCATCCTGGCGGATCGCCTCGTAACTGTCGTTGACATGAAGTGATACAGCTTGATGGTGGGGGAGCTGACGTATAAAGATCCCGCCGGGCGGCTGACTAAAGAAAGCAGGTACTGTGACTACTGGGCCATCGTGCTGAAGAACCGCAGCGGGCGGGCACGCCCAACGCCCGACTGAACTCAGGCCTGGCCCGGGGGCGGGCCGACGAGATGTAGGCGCGGCGCACAGCGCGGATGGAGGAGTTGGAGACCGAGCGCCACCTGGCCCCGCTGTCCCTGGTGGTCATCGGCGGGGCGCTGTTCCTGCCCGCCGGGCTGCTGCGCCGTCTCGTGCCCACTCCGGACAGGGCCCCCGATTGGGCGAGCACGCCGAAGGAGTGGGCACGGATCGAGGGGCTGGCGAGGCCACTGTATTGGCCGCCGAGGGGCTAGGCTACGTCCCGCGCGAGGTCAGCCGGGCCAACGTGGGCTACGATATCGAGTCGGCAGTGTCGGGCACGGGCGGCTGCGCTTTATCGAGGTCAAGGGCTTGGCGCGGGGGCGGCCACCGTCACCCTGACCTGCAACGAGATCCGGACCGCCCTGAACAAGCGGGACGCCTGGGTGCTGGCCTGGGGCGAAATGGACGGCGCGATGGTGGCCCCGCCGCGCGACATCCGCCGCGAGCCGGACTTCGGGGCAACTAGCGTGAACTACGACCTAGGGGATCTGCTGGGGCGATCCAGGGAGCCGAGTTAGCACCGCAGAGACGCAGAGGACGCAGAGTCTCGGTGCTCTCTGCGTCTCTGCGGTGCAACAAACCGCTTGCAGCGCAAACGATTATTGTGTATATATATTATATATACAGACCGGAGGATGGTACGGATGGCTCCTGCGCTGGACGATATTGAGGGGTTCGAATGGCTCGATTGGTGGTGGAGAAAATCATCGTCAAGCACGGAGTCGATCCGGTCGAGGTAGAAGAGTGCTTCGTTAACCATCCTCAGTAGGTACGCCGGGTGCGAGACGGCAAGTATCAGTTGTTCAGCCAAAGCGACAGCGGACGGTACTTGTTCGTGGTCTTTGTCTGGAGCGGGCGGTATGTGCGGGTCATTACGGCGCGCGATATGGATAGCAGCGAACGGGCGGCCTTCCGGCGTAAGTAACCGGGACCGCGATGGAGAGAGGACACAACGATGGCGAAGATACCCGAATTTTCGAGCGAGCAGGAAGAGTCGGAGTTCTGGGACACGCATAGTGCCACCGAGTTCTGGGATGAGACCACGCCGGTGGATGTCCAGTTTCGGGATGTGCGCCCGCGCAAGACGCTTATCTCGCTGCGGCTGGATGAAGCGACGATTGCCCGGTTGAAGGCGATAGCCCACGGGCGCGGCATCGGCTACCAGACCCTAATCCGCATGTGGCTGCTGGAGCGGCTGGCTGCCGAGCCGGACCCGGCCATCCCCTTGGCGCAGGTGCCTGCCGAACGGCGGTAAGGCACCGCAGAGACACGGAGGACGCGGAGATCTCTACGCTCTCTGCGGTGTAAGGCGTAGTGTGCTGCGTACTATTATCACTTTCTGCAATCGGCTGTGTGCTATTTGCAATTTTGCGCCAAAAGTGCAAATGGTCTTGCAGATGGTGGCGAGAGGAGGCCCCATGACCAGGCGAACAAGCAAGGCCGGGCTGACCGGCACGCAACTCGTGGATCCGGTGGCGCTGGCCGGGTTGGTGGAACGGTTCGCCGCGCACTTCCCCAGCTTTACCGACCCGGCCTATGAGGCGCTAGAGCCGCAATATAAGCGGGCGGCAGCGAACCAGATGCACCAGTTGCTAGACAAGGATAAGCTGCATAAGCAACTGGCGTCAGGCGAGTTTCCAGCAATCAAGGCGGATATTCTCCAAGCCACACGCGGCACGTTCAACGGGCAGCAGAACAACCTGCTGAATATGTGGGATGTGCAGGCGCTGGACAACGCGGATCCCGAGAAATTGGCCCACCGGATCTACCGGCTGCTATACGGCACCGATCCATTCCCGCTGCGCTTCGAGATGTGGGTGGACGCGCTGGCGACGGCCAAAGATGGCGTGTGGCCCGCCGCCACCTACTTCCTGATGCTGCACGACTCGGCCAACCATATCTTCGTCAAGCCCGAGCCGTACCAGAAGCTGCTGAACGCCCTGCACAGCAACCTGGCCTGGAGCACCCGGCCTACGGCGGCAGCCTACGCCCAGATCCAGGCGGTGGCCCAGACACTGTTCGCTGCGCTGCACGACCTGGGGCCGCAGGACCTGATCGACGTGCAATCGTTTATCTACATCCTGTACCCCTCGAACCTCGCCCATGCCCTGCCTGACGCTTGACCGGCACACAGCAGGCGAGCGCGCCCGCGTCCTGGCCGACCGGCGCTACACCCTCGGCGAGCGCAAAGGCTAAGCCGCCGAGGCGCTCGCCGACAACGGCCTGGTCATCGCCTACCATCGGTAGCCCGCCCAGGGCACGGCGGGACCGACGAGGGGATGATGTTCGGGCAATATCGCTGGCGGAGGCGGACTCCCATTCATTTAGCGCGTAGACAGAAAGCCGAGGAGAAGATATGGACCCGACCGATACCTGGCGTCCCCTGATCCGCGCCTTGCTCTATCCTATCATCTTTGAGGCCCAGCCGAGCACAGTCGTGGACCGGGTGCGGCACGGAGTGGTGGAGCGGCAAGCCCTGGGCGCGACCGCCGTGCAATACCTGGCGGCGATCCGGCAGGCGCTGGCGAGTCCGGAAGATCTGCACCAGCTCTTGCCGCTGGGTGCCGCCCAGTCGGAAGCCACGATTCGCGAGTACTTGGCTGCACTCGCTCAGCGGTTAGAGGCGCGCCCGTAACTCCCCCGCACCAGCTACCCTAGTCGGGCCTAGAGAGTTGAGCGACAGCGGCGGCGACGCGAGCGAATCGACAGGGGCGTACACGCGTACTTGCTGGCGCAGGTCAGCCTCGGCTGGTCCATGGGCGAGGCCTTGGCCGCCGACTGGCCCGAGTTGACGGTGCTGCTCCCGTGCCGTTGATCTGCGCACAGGTGACGTGCCACTGTCCCCCCGCACCGAACCACTCGGGTGAAGGTCCTCAATAGTGAAATGACCATCCCAACGGGAGTAAAGCGTAGAGGGTGACAAAGTGTTGGTTAGAGGGCAATGTACAAAGCGCAAGTAGCGCGAAAATAGTGCAATCGAGCTGGCATGTAGCTGGAGAGCATTCCAAAATATACTGAATATAATTTCAAGGATTATTTGCCAAACTTCGTAGAATCTGCTATAATCCAATCGCAATCGCAAAATTTGCAAATGTTCCACGACCACTAGCGCACCCTTGAGGACAAAAGCATGGCGACGAGAGAGCATCTCAAGCCTCACTGGCGCGCAGTTGGACCCTACGTTGGCACAAACGCATCGAAGGCGGGATTGCTGGACGAAACGCGACGATTTCTTTTGTCCTATGCTCAAACAGGTAGCTTTGCAGCTACCCGGCAAGCCTTACTCACTAGCGGATTACACCAACAATCACGGTCCACCCGAGAAACGATCACTCTCATTATCCAGCAGCGCCTGGGCCGCTGGAACCCACCGCCATGGGTGCTGGCCGACTTAGTGGCCTTCGCCACCGACACGCGGCCAGCACCCTTAAAAGCGGCTTTGTTATTGCATACGGTCCGACAAGATACGTTGCTTTACGATGTGGTGCAGAAGCTGCTTGTGTCCCGCTGGCAGGAGGAGGAGGCGTTCGTGATACGTAGCGACGTGCAGGGTCTCTTGGATGCCGCCTATCCCGATCACCCGGAGATCGATCGTTGGAGTCATGCAACCCGCGCTAAGCTATCCGGAAATATGCTTACAATTCTCCGGGACTATGGGTTACTCCAGGGAGCGGGCAAAAAACGCATTGTGGAGCCTGTCGTCCCGGAGGAAGTGGCCGCGCATCTAGTCCGGTTGTTACAGGCTGAAGGCATCACTGCTGGTGAGCGAGCCTATCATCCTGACTGGCGAATCTGGCTCTGGTCGCCCGATCAAGCTCAGGCGACGATCAACCGAGTCCTTGTGCACAAAGAGGTGCCATGAACGAGCTACCAACGCGTCTAGATTACCTCCTGGAGCGCCTGGTCAAGTCATACGATGGAATTGGGCATAGCAGTGGACGGCCCTATGTCTACTTCGTGTACCCGCTCGATCAAGAGCAGGCCGTTCTCCGGCTGATCGACCAGAACTTCGCAGCCGAGCAGACACTGCAAATCCACCAAATTGATTTACTGCCGCTAACTATTAAGTCCATCGCAGGGCAAGAAGACCGCCGCGCCGTGCTGCTCAACGATCCGGTGCAGCAGACCGGAGCGTCTGAGGCAATTGTCAAGGTCTGGGCACGGGCACTGGCCCGGGAAGTCCAATCCCGCCTGGCAGCAACGACCAGCAGCGGAAGGCCAGTCGTCGTGTTGCGTGGCCTGGCCGCCTTGCATCCTCTAGGACATCCTACTGGCCTCATGGAAGCCCTGGCCGAGCAGGAGTTGCGTGATCCAGCGACTCGCCGAGTCGTGCCTATCGTCCTGCTAGTACAGCGCGGTGGAAATAACATAGCAGTTTAGACAACCAACGGGCGGCCCGCGTAGGTCCATTTGAAGGCCTTGGCCATCGTGCGGTTGAAGTAGGCGATGAACTCCAAGATGCGCACCGCTAGCTCGGCTATCGA
>JBBSAN010000181.1:0-10324 GCA_038252265.1 Chloroflexia bacterium | reverse complement strand
TGCCGCGCCGCTGGTGATCTTCGAAAGCTGCCCCCGCGTGACGCTGTTATTCGGGCGGAAGTAGGGACGGTTGGTGGGCGCCACGCACGGCTCGAACGGCCCGCCACAGGGATACCCGCCGATGATCCCGCGAGTCGCCAGCCGCTCGACCCACAGGGCGAAGGTGCTGCCCGGCGGCACATCCTCGAAGGTCTGTTGCGTGCTCGGGATCACGTCCGCAAAGCCCGCCGACTCGGCGACGATCTTGGCCGTCTGCCCACGGGTGACGTTGGCATTGGGGCGATAGTAGGTGCCGGGGCACGGCTCACCGGGGCCGCCGCAGGGATAGCCGCCGACGATCCCCCGGCAGGCGAGGCAGCGCACGTAGGTATAGAAAGTGTTGCTCGCCGGGACATCCACGAACTGCACCGGGCAACTGGTCGGCGTCACGGTGGCCGTGCTGGTCGGGCCACCGGGGGTGATCGTGGGGGGCGGCGTGCTGGTCGGGCCACCGGGCGTGATTGTGGGGGGCGGCGTGCTGGTCGGGCCGCTGGTGGAGGTACGGGTGGGCGACGCGGTGACGACTCCGCCGGTCATGGTGGGCGAGGGGGTCACAATCGGGGTCGGCGTGCGGGTCGCTGTGTTGACCGGCGTGCTGCTCGGCGTGCCCGGCGAGGGGGTCACCGTCGGTGTGCCCTGCACCGGCAGGCTCCAGGCGTTGATATACGAGCCGGACAGCCAGTAGACGAAGCCGTTTGACACGGCGACGCCGGAGTTTGTGGCCCCCGCGTTCTGTGGGGGCAGGGTGCGGAGCAGGCTGCCGTCGGTCTCGTTGCGGATCTGCAAGCCGTTCGTGCCGGTGTTGAGGAAGATCAGGCCGTTGGCAATCGCCATATTGCCATGCAGGCCGGACACGGCCACCGGAGACCAGCGGTTGGTATTACCGGCGGCGGGGTCCACGGCATAGAGTTGCCCGCTGCCGTAAATGAAGAGCGTGCCGCCGCTGCCAAACGTGGGATCATAGGCGGGCATCATGCCGACCGAGGTGCCGGTGGCCCGTGACCAGAGCGCCCCGGCGTTCACGTTGTTCAGCACATAGGCATAGAAGGTGCCGTTCTTGTGGTTGGCCCCGACCAGCACGCGGTTCTGGTTGTCATGGAAGATGACCGGCGTGGTGCCGTAGTCGAGATCCTGGTTGGGTGACGGCTCCTGGTGGGCCTGGAGGATGGTGAGGGTTGTGGGATCCAGCGTGACCATCGCCCGCACATAGGGGCAGGGGTTGCCTGCCGTGCAGCCGCTGAAGTCTTCGCCGGTACCTACGGCCAGGGTGCTGCCGTCGGGGCTGAGCGCGGGCGAGTTCCAGATGCCGCCGCCCACCTGGTTGGAGTTGACGATGTACTGGTTCGCCTGCTGAACCCCGGTGGTGAGATTCAGCGCGCGCACTTCGCCGCGCACCGAGGGATTATCGCAGCGCGAGGCCATCCCGACATAGGTGAGGCCATTGTAGCTGAGCGGGGAGGCCCAGGGAAAGCCGCTGGCCCCCACGCCCATCGGGTTGACCCAGAGCTGGTTGCCCAGGTTGCTCGTATCCAGGCCGTAGTAGGACGGGTCACTGCTCGCGTTGTCCGCGCCGACAACCAGGACCGTGCCCGAAATCGCCGGGGTTGAGCCGATGCCGACATTGAAGCAACTGCTGCGATAGCCAATAGGCCGTGCCCAGACTTGCGCTCCGGTCACGGTGTTCAAGGCGAACATATTATTGGCGGGCGAGGCTGCGCTGCTTGCCACATAGACCACGCCATCGGCCACGCTGGGCGCGGCAGAGGTGGCGGTGCCGTTGTTGCCGATGTTCACCTGCCAGCGTTGGACCAACTGGGCGACGTTGGCGGCGCTGATGGTCGTTTCATCGGGGTTGTAGTTGGTGCGGCTGACATCGTGGCCGTACATCGGCCAGTCACCGGGCAGGGCGAAGGTGGGCGGGTTCCAGGCCAACGGCGCGACGCCGGGCCGCTGGGCACCCACCTGCCCCGGCAGGACCAGCAAGGCCAACAGGGTCAGCGCCGCGAGGGCGCGCGCAACAGGGTTCCTCATAGATAATTGCTCCTCTCCTTGGTGCGGGGGTCAATAAAAGACGTAGGTGTTCAGAAATCAGAAATCAGAAAGCAGAGGAGTGCGTGAATCGCTTGTAGCATATGCACACACGGATGCGCCTTCCCCTTACGATGAAAGAAGCTGACGTCTGCTGTCTGATTTCTGCACATGTACTACTAGACACCAGGGGCAGCGTGGCCGCGGCTCGCCCCCTCTGGCTATCAGCAATCCGCGAGCCATACGGTTGCCGGGCCGTTGCAGGCGGGCGGGCATCTGCGCCCCTGGTGTCTGGTGCCCTGGTGGGGAATGTTTACTCGCCGGTCAGCAGCTTACGGAGCGGCTCTTCGCTGCCCCGGTCGGTGACGGCGATCACCTCGTCGCCGGGCTGGAGGCGGGTCTCGCCGCGGGGGATGAGCAAGGCGCTGTCGCGCAGGATCGCCGACAGCACCACGTTAGTGGGCAGCTTGACCGCGCTGAGCGGCTGGTTGATGACCGACGACTTGGGGCCGACGATGGTTTCGACAATCGCCATCTGGGCGTGTTTCAGCGTCATCAGGTGGACCAGCGGGCGGTCGGGGATCTCTTGCTCGATGATGTTGAGGATGATATTGGTCTGGCTGACCGTGACATCAATGCCCAGGTCGCGGAAGATTTCTTCGTTCTTCGGGTTGTTGACGCGGGCGATGGTCTTCGGCACCTCAAAGCGCTTTTTGGCGACCTGGCAAATCACCAAGTTGTCCTCGTCCTCGCCGGTGACGGCCACCACCACATCGGCCCGCGCCGCGCCCGCCTTGTCCAGCGTCGCCACTTCGGCCCCATCGCCCTGGAGCACCACCGAGCCGAACCGCTCGGTAAAGACCGCGACTTTCTCCGGCTTGCGTTCGATCAAGAGGACTTCGTTACCCTCGTTGACCAGGGTTTTGGTCAGATAATACCCGACCTTGCCGCCGCCCACAACGATAATGTACATAGGATGGTCCTTGGTTTATAGGGGTTGGGGGTTAGGGGTTGGGATTGGTGTTCTTGGTTGGGAGTTAGGAGTTAGCTCTATTTATCTCGGGCTACTAACCCCCAACCCCCAACCCCTAACCCCTCGTCTTAACGGAAAAGGCGTTGCCGCCAGGAGGGATTATTGGGGTCCCGGCGCACCGGGGCGGCCTCGCCGTCGTCGGCGGCGGGCGGATGGCTGGCCTCGCTGACGTTCATGGTGGTCGTGTGCGTGCGGGCCAGCACCGTGCCCGGTAGCGGCTCGACCTCGCCGTCATCCAGCCGCTCACTGCGGCCCTCGGTTACGGCCAGGTGGATGCGCGAGGCGACCAGCGTCGTCGGGCAGATTGTCTCCAGCCCGATATCGTGGAAGGTGTCTTCGCGGGCCGGGTCATAGATGCGGGTGATCACCCGTGGCACATGGAAGCGCAGTTGCGCGATCTGGGCGGCCATGATGTTGGGGTTGTCCTGGCTGGTCAGGGCCAGGAACACATCGGCCTGCTCGATCCCGGCGTGCCGCAACACATCTTCATCAATGCCGGTGCCCACGACCGTGACGCCGGTAAAGGCGTCGCCCAGGCGCAGGAGCGCCTCGGAGCTAAGGTCGATCACCGCGACGGTGTGGCCGTCGCCATCAAACATGAGGGCCAGGCGCGCTCCAACGCGGCCACAACCCATAATGACAATTTTCATGGCCCAGTTCCTCTCCTAGGTATGGTGCGTGTGCTGCTGCCCGTTGGTGCTGGCCGGCTGGGGAGTGCTGGGCACCTCGGTCCGGCTGGGGACGCGCGTGATCAGCACACGACACGGGGCGTTCTTCAGCACATAGGGCAAGGTCAGTCCCATGTTGAACTCGCCCAGGCGGCGGCGGTATTGAGCCGCCATGATGATCGTGCCTGCGCCGCGCTCGACGGCCTCGTCTACGATGGCTGCGCCGACCGTCCGCGCCTGCAAGATCTCGGTTTCGACGAGGACGTTCATGCCGTGGGTAATGGTCTCGGCATGGGTGAGGGCGTGTTCGCCCTTCAGCACCTCATCAGGGAGATCCGCGTCCAGCGGCAGCGCGCGGGGCACTTCAATGACATAGATAATCTCGATGGTCGTGCGCGGTTTGCCGCGTTGCTCCCGGCCTGCGGCCAGGGTACAGGCTAACTGCACGGCTTCGTCATCAATCACGTCGCCTTTGACCGGCACGAGAATACGGTGTGTTATCACAGTGGTTGTTCACTCTCTTCCGTGCCATCACTGTTGATGGTGTTGGTAAATAGGCCGGGTAGCCCCGGATTGGCCCTGGCCGTTTGATTCGCAGTCCCTGGTGCATAGTGACCCGAAGGCACGGCGGTTTCCCACGCGGAGTCTTCCCCAACGCGCGGCCCGCGCCCCGACTGATCTAGCACAAACCCGGCCAAGGTTTCATCGTCGCCCGGCGGCAGGCGCAGCCCATTGCGCGCGGTTGCCGCGTCGGCGGGTTGGTGAGCGGCGACAAGCACGGTCTTGTCGTCTGCCGCTGCGCTGGGGGTGAACGGCCTGGGGGTGATCGTGCGGACGCGGCCCTCCCGCCCGGCACCGGCCTGGGCAGCCGCCCATGGCCCGCGCTCGTCCCAGGGGGATACAGCGCCGGCAGCGGCGACTGGGGAGACGCGGGGGGGGCCGCTGTTTTTGGACAGCCTGCGCGTGGCGAACCGCTTGCTTTGCTGCGCGTTGATCGGGTTCACGCTGCGGGCGGGGGGGGTTCCGCGCTCGGCCCGGTGGCGCAACCGCATCTTGTTATATGCGATCAATGACGCTGCGGAGCCGGAGAAGACGGCGACGCCCAGAACGGTAGCATTACCGATAGCCGTAGTGACTACCGGATTCTCCCTGGGGAAACCGGGGATCGCCGCTGGTAACGGAGGATTACTCGCTCTCATATAGACAAAAACGGCGCGGCTACGTCTCGTCGTAAGCGAGGAGTGCGGCCTGCGCCAGGGGTTCCATAGATAATAGATTTAAAGACGAACCATCACAACTCAGAAATCAGTCATCGCTGACGTGACTGCTGATGATGTAAGTATACCACCATTTGGGGCCGGGCGCAACAATTTCAGGCACGGGTGGGGCGCTTGCTTCCTGCCGCGTGCCCCCGCCGCCAGGGTGCTCTATGGGCCGCCCTGGCGGGGCGCGGCGGGACCGATCAGGCGTTGAGCCGGGTGGGGGTGATGGCGCTTTGCTGGACCAGCCCATGCTGCACAGCGTAGACGGCGGCCTGGGTGCGGTCGCTTAACTGGAGCTTCTGGAAGATCACGGTGATGTAGTTCTTGATCGTCTTTTCCGACAGGCACAGTTCGGCACCGATCTCTTTGTTGCTGTTGCCGGCGGCGATCAGGCGCAGGATTGTCACCTCGCGCTCGGTCAGGCCGTCGCGGGGGTGGGAGTCGGTCTGCTGCCACAGCCGCTTGAACTCGGACAGCACGCGGGTCGCCAGCACCGGATCGATCATCGACTCGCCGCGGGCGACGGCCCGCACGGCGCGCACGACTTCGCCCGTTTCGACATCCTTGAGGATGTAGCCCCGCGCCCCGTTTTTCAGCGCGTGGAACACCTGGGCGTCTTCGCGATACATCGTCAGGATGATCACGCCGGTTTGCGGGCGCCGCTCTAAAATCTGGCGCGTGACCTCGACCCCGTTCATACCGGGCATGTTGATGTCCATCAAGACGACGTCGGGTTGCAGGTGCATGACCGCTTCCAGCGCGTCATAGCCATTGTTGCATTCACCCACCACTTCGATATCGGGTTCCATCTCGATCAGGGTGCGTAAACCTTGCAAAAACATACGATGATCATCAACCATCATCAACCGAATAGTGCTCATAAGCTATATCTCATTTCTAAACTAGTCGTTTCCGTGCGGGTGAAACGATATGCGTGGTACAGTTGCCACTAGCTGGGTGCCGCCGGTGGGTGTACACATGATCGTCAGCGCCCCTCCAAACTCTTCGATACGTTCGCGGATATGGGTCAGTCCCGCGTGCGGGCCGTTCGGCAGCGAGAGGTCTGGGCCCAATCCGAAACCGGTGCCGTTATCCTGAACCGATAAAGCGATATCGTTACTGGTTACCTGCAAGGTGAGCCAGCACGCATCGGCTCCCGAATGCCGGACCACGTTATTCAGCGCTTCCTGCGCCACGCGGAACACGGTTAGCTCGACCTGCGGGGGCAGGGGGGGCGTTTCTGCCGGGAGATCGATTTCGACCCGCAGCCGCCCGCCGATGGTGAACTCTTCGCCCACCTTGCGCAGCGCCCCGACCAGCCCCAGATCTTCCAGGGTCAGTGGGCGCAGGGTGTTGATCATGCGCACCACCTCGGCCACGCTCTGCTTCAGGTCGGCGCGCACCTGATCGAGTTCCGCCCGCGCGCGCTCCGGCTCGGTATAAATGATGCGGTTGACGAACTCGCAGCGGTTGCGGATCTGGGTCAGGCCCTGGGCCAGCCCGTCGTGCATCTCGCGGGCGAGGCGGGTGCGTTCTTCCAGGATCAATAGCTCTTCGGCGCGCACCTGGAGCTGCTGGTTGGCGATGATGACGGCGGCGCGCCCGGCCAGCACGCTCAGGAACGGTTCCTTTGCCAGCAGCCCGTGGTCGGCGGCACCGGGCAGGGCGAACGCTCCCACCAGCGCGTCATCGATCCGCATCGGCACAAGGAGGAGCAAGGCTCCGGCCTCGGCCCCGGTGGGTGTGTAGCGCCGGGGAGTCGTGCTGTGGCGCAACTCGTCGAGCAGTGCGCGGCGTTCGGCGATGGGCAGCGGCCAGTAGGGGGGGAGGGTGCCGCTTTCGGCGGCGAGTTCCCAGTCGTCGGTGTCGCTATCATAGAGGAAGGCGGCCCCCGCGCCCGTCGCGGCGATCGTCTGGGCCTGGACCAGGAGCCGGTCCACCAGTTGTTCCAGGTGGAGGTGGGCGCTCTTGACCCGCGGGACCTCATCGAGCACGGCCAGGTCGCGGACCAGCAACCGCCGGTTTTCCAGGGCCAGGGCCAGTTGGTCGGCCACCGCCCCGACCAGCGCCCGCTCCTCGGCGTTGAAGCTGCTGTGGCCTTGCGGGCGGTGGAGCACAATGCTGCCGAGGTCGTATTCGCCCTGGCGCATCGGCACGTCCATCCACCGGGCGTCGGCACCGGGATCGGGGCCACACTGCACCACGTGGTTGGTCGGGCGGGGGGGGCCTGCGGTCCCCAGGCTCTGGGCCAGGTAGACCGCGCCGCCGTCGGCATGGGCCAGATCGCACAAGACTTCCAGCATGTCGGGCAGGATCGCTTCGATGTCCGGGGTGGATTGGATGCGGCGGCTGATCCCGTAGAGGCTGCGCTGTTCGTGGGCGGCCCGCGCGACATGTTCGTACAGGCGCGCCTTGTTCCACCCCAGCCCGATTTGCCAGGCGACCGTCTCGAACAGCAGTTGCTCGTTGGCCGCGCCGCTCCAGGCGAAGCGGCGGCCCAGGATGAGCACGGCGCGGTGGGGCGGCGCACCGTCCACCGGCAGCACCAGCGCGTGGGCAAACCCGCCCGCCGCGATGTGCAGGTGCTCCAGCAGGACCCGGAGCGGCTCGGCCTCCGCCTGCGGGTGGGTGTTGGTCAGCAGGCCCCGCACCTGCTCAAGCAGCGCATCGGTTTCGGGGCCGGGGGCGAAGCGGACCTGGCGCGGGGTCGCGCCGCGTTGTTCGCACACCGTCAGGGTGAGACCGCCTTCGGTGTCGGGCACCAGGGCACCCACCCCGTCGAGGATGCTACTATTGCACAGGGTCAGCACGGCCCGCTCGACCATCTCGTCGGCCTGGAGCACCTGGTTGACCGCCGTGGTCACCAGGTTCATCACCTGGAGGTCGTCGTTGTGGCGCTGCATCTCGCGCTCGGCGGCCAGGCGGGCGCTGATGTCGCGCCCGATGATCGACACGCCCAGCACCTGATCATTCCGGTCGCAGATCGGGGAGAGGGTGAGTAAGACTTCGGCAAAGCGTCCGTCTTCGCACCGTAACAGCGTCTCGAATTCGCGCACCATTTCTTTGCGCAGCGTCTGGGCCAGCACCTCGGCCAGGTGGAACAGCCCCGGCGGGCTGATCAGTCCGGCCAGGGCATAGCCGATGGCCTGGGTGGCCGGGTAGCCCAGCAGCGTGGTCGCCGCCGGATTCCACGACAGGACGATGCCTGCCGGGTCGGCGGTGATGATCGCTTCGCCCGACCCGGCGACCAGGGCCTGGAGGTAGTCGCGGGTCTCGCGGACCTCGGCGGTGAGTTGGGCGTTGCGTAACGCCGCCGTAAGCTGGTTGGCGAACAACCGCCCTGCGGCCAGGAGGCTGGGCGAAAAGTCGCTGCGGTGTTGCCCGAAGCCCAGGATAAAGCCCAGCAGCCCGGCCCGCTCATCCACCAGTGGCAAGATCACCATCGCGGGCAGGTCGAGCGCCCGGCAGCAGGTGCTCCACTCCGGCACGGCGTAGGGATCGGCGCGCAGTGGGCCGATCACCCGGTCGAGCGGGGTGGGGCTGTCTTGCCAGTGATCATAGAAGGCGCGGGGCACCTTGCGCAGCGCGGCCTCGGCGGCGGCGGCCAGCCCGGCGCTGGCGACGAGGGTGAAGCCGTCGCCGCCCTCGGCGGGCACATAGACGGCAGCCTGGCCGGTGCCGAGCAAGTCGGCGGCCATGCGGGCGGCGTCATGGAACAGGGCGGGCAGGACCGGTGCCCGGATCAGGGCGGGGGCTTGCTGGTGCAGGTAGCGCAGTTGGCGAATCTGTTCCTGGCGCTCCTCCAGCAGCCCGGCCACTTCGATGCCCATTGCGGCATAGCTGGCGATCGTGGCGAGCAGATCAATATGCGTCTGGTGGAAGGCAAAGGCGGCGGAGTGGCTGGTGACGTTGAGGGACCCGATCACCCGGTCGCCCCGGCGCAGCGGCACGCCCAGCAGCGACTGGCAGGGGATGCCAAACGCCGGGGCGGCATAGCGCGAGTCGGTGGGCGCATGATCGATCAGCACGATCTGGCCGCTACTGATCACCTGGTCGGCCATGCCCCAACGGCCCAGGTAGCAGCGCGGGCGGGGGCCGTCGGCGTGGCCCCACTCGGCGGCCAGGATCAGGCCGTGCCCCCCCGGCTCATCGAGCATCAGGGTGGCGGTTTCGGCTTCGGTCAATTCGGCGGCCAGGCGCACCACTTCGTTGAGCAACGATTGTAAGTCATGCTGGCTGCTGAGCGCCTGGCCCAACTCCTGGAGGCGGCGCAGCACGGTCAGCTCTCGCTGCGAATCGTGGAGGGCGGTGGTGATGCGGTTGGGGAGTTGGGCCAGGCGTAGGGCGGCGATGGCGGCCAGCACCCCGATCACGCTCTGGGCCTGGTTATCCAGCCTGCCCAGCGGGTCTTGCACCACCAACTGGGCCAGGCACGCGCCGTCACAACACAGCGGCACCAGCAGGTAGCCGGGCGTCGGGGGGGTCGGGTGCGGATCCGTCGAGAGCTGGATGGTGCAGGCACTGCCGGGCAGATAGGTGACGACTTCGCGGGTGAGGACGGCGCGCCATTCGGTCAGCGTCCGGGTCGCGGCGATGGCGGCACTGCTGGCCCCCAGGCTCGCCAGCGGATTGGCCTTCGGGCCCGTCGCGCTGCCCGGCCTGGCCCGCCGGCTGGCCGGGCGTGGCACCTGTATTTTGGAACGTGTGCTGTGTTCTGCGACGTCTAGGGCCATTACACGCTTCCTCAGCATCATAGTATCATCAGGCGGCGGCGGTTTAAGCTCAGTATCCACGATCCCATGTCTTTGGTAAAAGTATAGCAAGCAGTGCCTGCGGGCACAATGGACCAGCCGCCCAGCGGTCCGGGACGTTCGTCCCGCTATGCGCGAACGGACTGGGGACTGATTAGCTCGCGTGTATCGCGGCGCAGTGACTCCCCGCGTTTGTTGCTGGCCTGCCCGACGTCCAGGCGCCGAACCGTGCCTAGCTCACAGGCTAGCCCCTGCGTGCGTATCGGCTCCCCGTTGGTGGCATAAAGCCACCCGGTCTCGTGGGCCATCAGCAACGCATCCACCATTTCTGGATCAAACTGGGTGCCCCGATGGGCCTGGATCTCGCGCAGTCCATCTTCCGGGGGGCGGGAGGGCCGGTAGGGGCGGGCGCTGGTGATGGCATCAAAGGCATCGGCTACGGCCAGTAATCGCCCCTCCTCCGGGATCGCCATACCGGCCAGCCCGTGTGGGTAGCCTTTGCCGTTGTAATGCTCGTGGTGGTAGGCGACGTAGGGCAGGGCG
>JBBSAN010000180.1:0-10333 GCA_038252265.1 Chloroflexia bacterium | reverse complement strand
GGACAGTGCGGGCGAAGGTGCGCTTGCCCCGCACCAGTTCGTGCAATTCGGTGTCGGGACCGTCTACCGACACCTGGAAGTGGAGGCGTGAAGGCCGGAGGGAGGCTGCGCCGGGAGCACCGTTGATCCGTTCCGCGACCTCGGTCAGCCGGGCCAGGATGCTCTTGTTGAAGAAGGTGGCGTTGGTCAGCAAGACCAGTTCCGACTCGGCGCAAACATACTCAATGAGGTCGAAAATGTCGGGGCGCATGAACGGCTCACCGCCAGTGAAATAAAACCGCTCCACCCCCAATGCCCGCGCCTCGTCTACCAGCCGGATCAGGTCCGCTGTGGTCATCTCGTCAGGGGGCACATAGTCGCCCGACGAGACGTAGCAGTGGGTGCAGCGCAGGTTGCAGTCGTTGGTGACAAAGACGTAGAGCTCGCTCAAGCGATGGGGGGCGACGGTGGCGGCGCGGCCCGGATAGGCGGGCTGCAAGACCGGCTTGCGGCTGACGAATTCGATGTCCACCGCGTCCTGAAGGAAGCCCATCGTGTCGGTGGTGGCCTGGGCCAGGGGAAGATTCCAGGTCTGGGCCACGGCGGCGGCAACCTCGCCCACGCTGCGCCGCCCGTCGCACAGGCGCAACACCTGCGCCCCCGCCGCGTTGGTCGCCAGCCAGTGGGGGGCCTCGGGATCAATGACGAGGTGCAGGCCTTCGCGTTCCAGGTACACACCGAGGGGCGCGTGGTAGACCTGTTGTAACGGGTCGCCGCCCTGCCGGGCCAGGCCCGCCTCGATCACCTGCCTGCGGTTTGTGCCGATCATGATGGCCTCCTGTTGTGGTCGCTCTATTATACCACGCCACTACCAATGTACGGCGCGGCGGGCGATCTGGATCCCCGCGCCCCTCGTACAAAGTGTGCTATAATGCGCGACAAGTTGAGATCGGGAGGAGCGGTGAGCGAGACGCGGCAAGGTCTACTGATTATTATGGCGAAGCAGCCGAGCCGGGGCGCGGTCAAGACCCGGCTGTGCCCGCCGCTGGCCCCCGCCGAGGCCCTGGCCCTCTATCAGGCGTTTTTAGCGGACACCATCGCCCTGGTAGCGGCGGCCTGCGCGCTGGATGGGCAGGCCGTGCCCGCGCTGGCCTATGCCCCCGCCGATGCCGAGCCGTATTTTCGGGCGTGGCTGCCGCCCGCGTTTGTGCTGTTGCCCCAGCAGGGGGCCGACCTGGGGGAGCGGCTCGCGCACCTGCCCGCCCAGGCCGCCGCGCTGGGCTATGGCCCCGCCGTCATGATCGACAGCGACAGCCCGACCCTCCCCCCCGCCCAGGTAGCCGAGGCGTTCGCGGCCCTGCGCCGCCCCGAGGTGGATGTGGTCCTCGGCCCTTGCACCGACGGCGGCTACTACCTGATCGGCCTGAAAGCGCCGCAACCGGCCCTGTTCACCGGCATCCCCTGGAGCACCGAGCGCGTGACCGCGGCCACCCTGGCCGCTGCCGAAGGGGCCGGGCTGCGCGTGGCCCTGCTCCCCACCTGGTACGATGTGGATACCGCCGCCGATCTCCGCACCCTCCAGGCCGACCTGGCCCAGAACCCCGCCCGGGCCCCGGCCACTCGCGCCGCCCTCGCCGCGCTCGATCTCGATCTGCTCACCTCTGTGGGATGAGCGGCGGGCCGGGGCACGGCAATTTGCAGGCACAAAAGGATCCAACAGGGGTCCAGCGGCGTACACTGTGGAAACAGACCAATCGTAAGGAGGCAGCGCATGGCAAGCACCAGCCGAGCAGCAGCACGAACATCCGATAGCGCCGCAGCCCGAGCAATGGCGGACGAAGCGGCCCACCCCGAGGTTTACGAGCAACGGGTGCCGACCTGGCCGGTGCGGGTCGCCAGCGTGGTCATCGGCCTTCTCTGGCTCACCCAGATCCTCTGGAAGCTGCCCTGGAATAACTTCGTCAATCCCGGCGAAGCAGTGAACGGGATGATGGCGAACCCAACCATCACGGCGGATCAGCCGGGGCCGTTTATTGACAACGGCAACGGGCTGTATCACTGGATGACCCAGGAAGCGATCCACGGCCTGATCGGCTACGGCGGGGTGGTTAAGGCGCTGATCCTGCCCAACTGGCAACTGATCGGCTGGCTGACCTTCTTCATGGAAACCGCGATTGCCCTCCTGCTGCTGCTGGGGCTGTTGAGTCGCCTGGGCGGCCTGCTCGGCTTGCTCCAGGGAATTAATCTCTTCCTGGGCCTGGGGTTCGCGCCGGGTGAGTGGTACTGGAGCTATGGGATGCTGATTATCCTGAGCTTCTTGTTCCTGTTCACCGGGGCCGGGCGGGTCTGGGGAGTGGATCAATGGCTGCGTCCGAAGCTGCGGGAGCAGATCGCCGCCGGGAACGGGCTGGCGGGCCTGCTCTACCGGCTGACCTGAGCCGGGTCCGTAGGCCAACCGCGTGGCTACTCGGCGGGATCGGCCTGCTTTCGCTGGGCGGGTACGGGGCACTGCTGCTGCTGGCCGACGCGGATCGCCATCCGGCGGCGCTGGCTGCCTACGCAGCGGTTTATGCCGTGCTCTTCCCGCTCTACCTGGGGGCCTGCTGGCTGGTGCTGCGGCGCGGGGCGGACTTGCCGACGTGGGCCACGCTGGTGGGGATTGCGGGCGTCGCCATCCTGGCGCGAGGCCTCCTGGTCTTTGCCGCGCCCACCCTCAGCGACGATATGTACCGCTACATCTGGGATGGGCGGGTACAGGCGGCGGGCCTCAGCCCCTATGCCTATCCCCCCGGCGCGCCTGAAGTGGCCGGGCTGCACCCCGCTACCGACCCGATCTGGCCCCACATCAACCGCAAGGAGGCGGTGACGATCTACCCGCCAGGGGCCGAATTATTCTACGCCGCCATGTACCAGGCGCACCCCGATAGCGTGTTCGCCACCAAAGCCGCGCTGGTGGCGGTGGATCTGGCGAATTGCCTGGTCTTGTTGCTGCTGCTGCAACGGCTCGGCCTGTCGCCGCTCCGCACGCTGATCTATGCCTGGGCACCGCTGCCGACCATCGAATTCGGCGGCAGCGGGCATATCGAGACGCTGGAAATTTTGCTGACCCTGCTGGCCCTGCTGGCGGGGGTGATCGCCGTCCAGGGCGCGACCGGGGGGGTGCGCCGCGCCGGTCCCCTGCTGCTGGCCGGGGCCCCGTTGGCCGGGGCTGTGCTGGTGAAGCTGATCCCGTTGCTCCTGCTGGCGGGCTGGGCGCGGCGCTTCGGGCTGAAGATGCTGGCCTGGTGCGTGGGGCTGGTCGGGGTGATCACGCTCGGCTATCTGGTGGCCTATGGCGGGCACATCTCGCCGTTCCTGGTGACGTATTTGCGCGACGAGAGCGGGAATGCGCCGCTCTACTACGCTCTGCGCTATGGGATCGCGCCCTTGATCGGCCTGCCCGATGGGCTGATCCGGCTGGCGCTGTTCGGCGGCCTGGCCGGGACGGCGTTGGCGGTGGCGCTGTGGCGTGAGCACGACCGCTATGACTTTATCGGCAAGAGCTTTATCCTGGTGGCCGCCTACCTGCTCTTCACCCCCAACGCCCAGCAGTGGTATGGCACCTGGCTGCTCGTGTTCGTGCCGCTGTTTCTGGGGCCGGGCGGGCTAGCCCTGACCGGAGGGACAGCGGCTAGCGGGTGGGCGCAGCGGGCGGGGCACCGGCTGGCCCTCGTTGCGCTGGGCTATACCGGGCTGACTTTCCTGACCTACAGCCTCGCGCTGTTCGCCACACCGTAAGGAGCGACCTGATGACGACATCCCCCGACCTCGCCCTCCGTCCCACCCTGGCCGATGCACCGTCCCGGCCTCCGCGACCATTGCCGCGTGTGCTCTATATCGAGCCGACCAACCGCTGCAACTCACTTTGTACCACCTGCCCCCGCACCTTCCTGCCGATGGAAACGCCCGCCGATATGACCCTGGCCCGCTTCCAGGCGATCATCGATCAGTTCCCGGTATTGGAACGGGTCGTGCTGCATGGGCTGGGCGAGCCGATGCTCAACCGGGATCTGGTGGCGATGATCGCCGCCTTGAAGGCCCGGCCCGATCACCCTCATGTGGTCTTCAACACGAACTCGTTAGCCCTGACCCCACGCCTGGCCGAGGGCTTCGTCACCAGCGGGCTGGATGAGTACCGGGCCAGCCTGGACGGCGCGACTCCGGCGACCTACTTGGCGATACGCGGGGTCAATGGGCTGCCAAAGGTGCGCCGCAGTCTGCGCCTGATGGCCGAGACGAAAGCGCGGATGGGCGCGACCGCCCCCCATATCTCGGCCTGGTTTATCGCCATGCGCGAAAACCTGCACGAACTGCTCGACGTGATCCGGCTGAGCCATGAGTTGGGCATCGCCGAATTCTATATGCAACGCTTTGTCTATTTTGGGCAGGGACTGGGCGTGGCGGAGCAATCCCTCTACCACCGGCTGAAAGAGCAGGAGCACGACCTGATCGCCCAGGCCGAGCAGTTGTGCCGGGAGCTGGGCCTGACCTTTCACGCGGCGGGGGCCAGCACCCCGCTCCAGATGATGGCCGCCGAGGTGCAGGACACCCGCCCGTGGACCGAGTGCCGCCGCCCGGCCAGCCTGAGCTACATCACCGCCAACGGCAACGTGCTGTCGTGCTGTTTTGTGCCGTTTGTAATCAACGACTATCCCGACTCGGGCGATTTAATCCTGGGCAATGCCTTTGAGCAACCGTTTACTGAAATCTGGAACGGGGCCGCCTACCGCGAATTCCGCCGCCGCCTGCTGAGCGATGATCCGGCCCGCTGCTGCCGGGGCTGCGGGAGCAAATGGAGTCTGTGAGCAGGCCCGCTGCGCCGTCTGCCACCCACCGGATCGTCGCCGTCATTCCGGCCTGGAATGAGGAAGGCAACATTGGGCGGGTTGTGGCCGCGATTCCTCGCCCGCTCTGCCACCAGATCGTGGTCGTGGACAATGCCAGCACCGACGCGACTGCCGCCGTGGCGCGGGCCGCAGGCGCAGTAGTGGTGTGCCAGCCCCGGCGCGGCTATGGCTATGCCTGTGCCGCCGGGGTGCGGCAGGCCCTGGCGCTGGGCGCGACGATCATCGTCTTTCTGGACGGCGATTACAGCGATTATCCCGAAGAGCTACCGCTGGTGGTCGCGCCCCTGCTGGCCGATCAGGCCGACCTGGTGATCGGCTCGCGCCGGCGAGCCGGGACGATGACGCGAGGAGCGCTCCCCGCGCACGCGATCTTCGGCAATCGCTTGATCGCCGCGATCCTGCGCCTGCGGTTTGGCGTGCGGATCACCGATCTCGGCCCCTTTCATGCGATTCGGGTGACCACTCTGCGCCGCCTCGCGCTCCGCGAAATGACCTACGGTTGGACGGTTGAGATGATCCTGAAAGCCGCGCGTACCCACGCCCGCATTGTTGAAGTCCCCGTCCGCTACCGCCCGCGCTTCAGCGGCAATTCGAAAGTGAGCGGCAACCTGCGGGCCAGTGTGCAGGCGGGCATCCGCATTCTGACCGTGACCTTCCGACATCTACGGTGACGCAGGTGTTCCTCGCGATTTCGCCGAACCATAGACGTAAAGTAGCTACCACAAGCCTTAAAATGGCTCCCATTAGGCTTGTAGTGTGTCTCATACGCACCCGTTGCATCCCGTACCTTCCTTTGTTGCTGGGGACGGGTATACAGCGCACTCCGCCGCCCGCCACCCACTGCGTATGGATTCCATAAGCGCGGTTAAACGCTCCTTATCGCTGCATTGGCCGGACGGTGGCGCTGGCCGACGGCCCGGCCAGCGCGAACGCCTCCGCGCCTAGTTGGGTAGGGGCCGCGCCCAGCAGTTCGGCAGCGTGCGGCGGCCTGGTGGCCGGGGCTATGCCCCCACCAGGCTCACGGCGATCCCCGCTTGGCCCTCGCCGCTCGCTGGCCCGCCTGCCGCTGCTGCTGCACATAGTGGGCCGCTGGGTAGTTCCCGTGCTGGTCGGCCCGCCCCCCCCGAGCGTGGCGGGATCGCGCGCTGCCGCCCGCGTCCCTGATCTCTCGCCACCACGTCAGGCGCTGCCTCCAGCGTGGAGGGGTGCGGGCGACGGCGGGTGGGTTACTCATAAGAGTTGCTTCATGATAAAGGCCCTTGCCAGTAACGCTGCCGGACCTGGCATCCGGCGCGCTGTTCCTACCGGCGGCGGCGGCCTACGCGGCGGCAGCCGCCCAGCGCGCTTGCCGTCGCCGGTTGACCAACCCGGCGATCGCCACCTCGCGTTGCGGGTGATGCCGCCGGTGGTCCCGATCCCGTTGGCTCACCGCCTGGTACTGCCGTACGTCTCCAATCCTATGCTCCACCATGATCCGCCGCTGGGCAAACGCCCGATTGTAGACCTTGTCCTCCGCCAGAGAGAGCAGTTAAAAGTCGGGGGTTATCAGAATACGAAGAACGTCCCATGCAGCTATTGGGCGGCGAGCGACAGCACTGCGGAAGCGCATGCCGAGAACGTCTGGACTGCTGATCGCCTGTGTCCCGGCGCGATACCCCCGACTTTTAACTGCTCTCCTTGGTGCGGCGCCTGTTACGGCGGGCCAGTTTCGCCTCGCTAGCCGAGTTAGCGGTGCGCATCTTGGAGTTCATCGCCTACTTCAACCGCACGATGGCCAAGGCCTTCAAATGGACCTATGCAGGCCGACCCTTGGTCGTCTAAACTGCTATGTTATTTCCACCGCGCTGTACTAGTGGGTCACGCCGCAATTGAGTAGCCATTGATTATGTGCGTAATTCTGCCTACCTGTACCCTGGCTGAATGGCAAGCTATTTGCAGCGTGACCCACTAGTGGGTCACGCTGCAATTGGATAGCCATTCGGTCAGGTATGGCCGCAGCAGGGCAGGCGCAATACCAATGGCAGTCTATTTGCAGCGTGACCCACTAGCATCGATGGTCGGCGGTCGGCTACAGCCCTTTAGCCAGCAGATAATACAGATCGTTCCAGCGCAGCTCTTTCTTGAACTCGGCCAGGCGGGTGTCGCGGTTGATCAGCAGAAACTCGATGCCGGCCATCGCCGCGA
The DNA here is from genome assembly GCA_038252265.1 of Chloroflexia bacterium. Taxonomy (GTDB): domain Bacteria; phylum Chloroflexota; class Chloroflexia; order QHBQ01; family JAICKM01; genus JBBSAN01. The sequence goes on along the minus strand of JBBSAN010000180.1, from coordinate 3,284 downwards.
AATCCTCCAGGTGCTCCGCCGTGAGGGCATAGCTGAACCCGGTGTGGTGCGCGCCGCCGGCCAGGATCCAGGCCGTCGTCGCCGTCTGTAGGTCGGGCTGCGGCAGCCAGAGCGCCCGCGCCACCGGCAACCGGGGCAGCGGCTGGTCCATCGGTACCGCGTCTACCTGGTTGACCACCATGCGGAAGCGGTTGCCCATATCGACGATGGTCGCGGCCACCGCCGGGCCGCTGCGGGCGTCGAACACCAGGCGCACCGGGTCGTTCTTGCCGCCGATGCCCAGCGGGTGGACCTCCAGGCGCGGCTGCTCAGCGGCGATCTGCTCGGAGATCTCCAGCATGTGCGAGCCGAGGATCTTCATCCCCCCAGGTGCCAGGTGATAGGTGTAGTCCTCCATGAAGGAGGTGCCGCCCGCCAGGCCGCTCGCCATGACCATCATCGCCCGCACCAGTGCGGCGGTCTTCCAGTCGCCCTCGCCGCCGTAACCGTAGCCGTCGTTCATCAGCCGCTGCGCCGCCAGGCCCGGCAACTGGTCCAGCCCATGCAGATCCTCGAAAGTCGTGGTCCAGGCTTTGGCCCGCTGCGTTTCCAGGAAGCGGCGAATGCCGATCTCCTGGCGAGCGCCGTGGCGTAACTGCTGATGGCGGGCACCGCCGGCCAGTAGCTCCGGCGCGACCCGGTAGCGCTCACTGTACTCGGCTATCAGTTGATCGATCTCTGAGTCCGCAACATCGTTCACGAACTTGACCACGTCGCCGACGCCCCAAGTGTTTACTGAGTAACCGAGCCGACGCTGCGCCTCGACCTTGTCGCCTTCGGTCACGGCCACCTCGCGCATGTTGTCGCCGAAGCGCACCACCCGCGCCCCCTGCCAGTCGGCCCAGGCGCAGGCGGCCCGCGCCCAGGTGTTGAGGCTGTTCTGCACGTCCTCATCCTGCCAGAAGCCGACGATGACCTTGCGCTCCAGGCGCAGCCGGCTGCTGATGAAGCCGAACTCGCGGTCGCCATGCGCCGATTGGTTGAGGTTCATGAAGTCCATGTCGATCTCGGACCACGGGATCTCGCGGTTAAACTGCGTGTGCAGATGCACGAACGGCTTTTGCAGCGCCGATAAGCCGGCGATCCACATCTTGGCTGGCGAGAAGGTGTGCATCCAGCAGATCAGGCCGACGCAGTTGGGCGTGGCGTTGGCCTCCAGGCAAAGCTGGCGGATCTCGTCAGGGCCGGTCAGCACCGGCTTGAACACGATCCGCACTGGCATCGCCGCCACCTGATCCAAGGCCTGCGCCATCTGAGTCGAATGCTCGGCCACCTTGATCAGCGTCTCCGGCCCGTACAAGTGCTGGCTGCCGGTGACGAACCAGACTTCATAGTGCTTCAGATCGATCACAGCGGAACCTCTCTTCTGGGCGTGGTGGGGAGCGACGCGTTGGGAGTTGCGGCGGTCAGCTATGCTCACCGCTCACAACCCGTTGCTCACAACCGCTCATTTTCCCTGCCCGTAGATATTCGTGTAGCGATGATGTAGCTTCGCCACGTCCTCAGCCGGTATCTCGTCGGGGTTGCCGAGTTGCATAGCCATCCAGACAGCCGCCGCATTATCTTCGGTCATCACTGCGGCCTTGACGGCGGCTTCGGCGTTCGTGCCGATGGTGAAGACGCCGTGGTTTTTCAGTAACACGGCGGACGAGCTGCCGATGCTCTCGACCACCAGCTTGCCGATCGACTCGTCGCCGATCAGCGAGAAGCCGCCGCAGGGGATCGGCCCGCCGAACTCGTCGGCGATGGCCGTGAGCACAACTGGTATGGGCCGCCCCACAGCGGCGAAGGCGGTAGCGTAGCGGGAGTGGGTGTGTACCACGCCGCCGACATCGGCCCGGTGGCCGTAGATATACAGGTGGCTATAGGTGTCGGAGGACGGCTTGAGGTTGCCCTCGACGATGGTACCTTCCAGGTCGAGCACCACCATATCCTGCGGGCGCAGGTGCTCATAGCGCACCCCCGACGGCTTGATCGCGACCAGCCCGCTTCCCGGGTCGCGGGCGCTGATGTTGCCGCCGGTCCAGACCACGAGATTATACTTCACTAGCTCCAGGTGCAACTGGTAGAGTTCTTCCTTAAGTTGTTCCAGCATGTGTCCTGCCTCGCGTCCTTAGCGTAAGCCTGCTATTTCAGCCCATCCACAGCCGCTCTTTCGATGACTAGCCCCGTTTTGTAGCGTTCCATGAATGCCGTAAACCCGGCGACATCCCGCGGATCGGGAGCGATGGTCGTGCTCGTTTCCGTGGCAAAGACCCTGTTGGCGAGATAGTCCTCCAACGGTTCATTCGCCCCCTTGTTGAGCGCATAGGATGCAAGCAGGGCAATTCCCCACGCACCGCCCTCGCTCGCCGTCTGCATCACCGCCACCGGGACATTCATCGCTGCGGCCATGATCTTTTGCGCCACGTCCGCAGTTTTGAAGAAGCCGCCGTGACCGAGCACCCGGTCCAGCCGCACCTGTTCCTGTTCGAAGAGGATGTCCAACCCGATCTTGAGCGCGCCGAGCGCTGAGAAAAGATGCACGCGCATAAAATTCGCCAGCGTGAAACGGCTGCTGGGCGTGCGGACGAACAGGGGCCGACCCTCGGCAAAGTGGGTGATGTGCTCGCCCGACAGGTAATTGTAGGCCAGTAGGCCGCCGCCATCCGCATCGCCCGCCAGCGCCTGTCTATAGAGCACGTCAAAGAGAGCAGATTGACTGATCTCCACTCCCAGTGCGCCGGTGAAATCCCCGAACAGCTCGACCCAGGCGTTGAGGTCGGAGGTGCCGTTGTTACTATGCACCATTGCCACCGGCAAGCCGGTGGGCGTGGTCACCAGGTCGATTTCCGGGTAGAGCCGCGACAGGGCCTGCTCCAGCACGATCATGGCGAAGACGGACGTGCCGGCGGAAACATTGCCGGTTCGCTCCCGGACGCTGTTGGTCGCCACCATGCCGGTGCCCGCATCGCCCTCCGGGGGACACAGCGGGATATCCGCCCGCAGTTGGCCCGTCGGGTCGATCAGCCGGGCGCCTTCTGCGGTGAGCAGGCCGGCATCATCGCCGGCAACCAGCACCTTTGGTAGGATCTGCGGTAGTTTCCACGGCAGCTCTTGTACTTCCGCGCGTTGGTTGAACAGCGCGATCAGGCGCTCATCATAGCTATTGGTCTTGCTATCAATGGGAAACACGCCGGAAGCCTCGCCGACGCCCAGTACCCTTTGGCCCGTCAGCTTCCAATGCACATAGCCGGCCAGCGTGG
>JBBSAN010000179.1:0-10384 GCA_038252265.1 Chloroflexia bacterium | reverse complement strand
CGGTGAGATCCTGTCGGTGGATCTCAGCCAGTTGGGCAACCTGGCGAAGCTGGGCGACGCGATCTTCCTCCAACTCGATCCCGAGTACCGGCGCTGGGAACCGGAGCCGGACAAAGATGTGCTCCCGGCGCGCCCGACAGCCGCCGCCCCGGCGGCAGCGCCCGCTGCTGAAGCCGCCACGGCTCCGGCTCCGGCCCCCGCTCCGCCGACCACCATCACGCCCGTAGGCAACCCGGCAGCCCCGCCGCTGGCCGAGTGGATGGCGGCAGGTGCCCAGCGCCCGCGCCCCCCCGTGGAGGAGAAGCTTTACTGCCCGACCTGTGGCCGCGAGGTGCTGGCCGATGACCTGTGGTGCCCGCGCTGCGGCGAGAACTTCACCGCGCCCAACGCGCTCCAGCCGCTGACCGAGCCGCCTGTACTGGCCGCCCCGCCCGGTGCTGCCAAACGGCGCGGAGTCTTTGCCCGGCTCCTGGGCGTGCGCTAACGACGGGATGTCCCCGGCATGACCCTTCCTGCTGCCGCCTCCCCTACCGCGCCGGTGCCGCGCTGCGCCCTGTGCGGCGCGGCGGTGCGCCCCGATGCCAACTTCTGCACCGTCTGTGGCTCCCGGCTGACAGCACACGGCGGGGCGGTGCTGGCGCGGGGCAGCCAGTTGCAGGCCGGGCGCTACACCATCGTGCGGCTGCTGGGGCAGGGTGGGGGCGGCGCGGTCTACCTGGCCGAGGATCGCCGCCTGGGCCGCCAGTGCGTGGTGAAAGAGGCGTTGAGCACCTTCGCCAGCAGCGCGGAACGCCGCCAGGCCGAAGCCGATTTCCAGCGGGAAGCCCTCATCCTGGCCCGCCTCTCCACCGAGGAAGGGGGCCTGCCTCAGACCTACGACTTCTTCAGCGACGGCAGCCGCCATTACCTGGTGATGCAGTATATCGATGGGGAGACGCTGGAGGACCGGCTGCGTCGGGCCGGGGGGCCGCTGCCGATTGACGAGGTGGTGCGCTACGCCGGGGCAGTGGCCGAGATCCTGGCGACCCTCCACGCGCAGCAGCCGGAGCCGGTGATCCACCGCGATGTGAAGCCCGCCAACATCATTGTGGACAGCCAGGGGCGGGTCAAGCTGGTTGATTTTGGGCTGGCGAAGGCGCTGGCCTCGACTACCGGGGCGCTCACCGCCGCCCGCCACACCACGGCTGCCGGGACGGCAGGCTACACGCCGCTGGAACAATGGATGCTGGGGGCGGAACCCCGCTCCGATGTCTATGCGCTGGGGGCGACGATCCACCACCTGCTGACCGGGCGCGACCCCCGCGACGCCTTTACCGCCGGGGACCCGCTGAACCTCGACACGCTAAAGCGGCTAGGCACCTTCCCGCCCTTGCGCGCCCTGCGCCCCGACGTGCCGCCCTCGCTCGATGTCCTGGTGCGGCGGATGCTGGCCGAGGACCCTGCCGACCGGCCCACCGCCGTGGAGGTGCAACAGGCGCTGATCCGGGTGCAGACGACCCTGACCCGCCGCGCCCGCGTGACCCAAACCCCGGACGAAGCTCCTGCCGCCGCCGCAGCCACCGCCGCCAGTCTCACCCTCCACGCCTTCGCGCCGCTGTCCCGCCCGCTGCTGGAAGCCGAGGTAGCCGCCTGGCTGCACGGTGCGCTGGCGAATATGCCGCCCGCCGAGCCGGTACCGATCACCAGCGCCGGGTGCGATCTGGCTCCGGTGGCGCTGCTGCCCTATCAGGTCGCGGCGCTGTTCGAGACGAGCACCAACCTGCCGATCTACACGCTGGACGAAAAGGGGACGCTGCTGCTGGACGGGGTGACGGGTAAGGCGCTGGATCTGCCGCTGGGCCGATTCGTCGCCGCGCACGGGGGGGACTTGCAGCCGCTGGAGACAGCCCTCGCCGCAGTCGGTCCTACGCCCCCGCCCCGCGTGCCGTTCAAGCTGCCCCGGCGCAAGCTGGCCGATAGCGCGGTCGCCCAGTTGATCACCCTGTTCTCGCGCACCGTGTCCTACAGCGGCAAAAACGGCCAGCGCTACACCAAAAACTGCAAGCTGCTGAAGAAGCACATCACCCTGGACGAGACGACCCTGGCCTATGTGCCGCGCTGGGTGCTGACCATCGAACTGCGCGGGCGACCCTACCGCCTGGAAGCCTGGCAGGTGTGCCTGGACCCCGCTGCGAAGCCGGGCGCGACCCTCTACGTGACCACGACCACCCTACCAGGGACGGCCTTCTGCCCCGGCTGCGGATTGGTGGTCCCCCCGGCCCAACTGGTCCCCTGCGACCGCTGCGGGCGGCAGGTCTGTGGCCGCTGCGCCATCGTCCGCACCCGCTTCGGCTTCTTCCACAAGACCTATTGCAGCGCGGCGTGTGCCCGGTAGGCGCAACCCCGTTTCTGCATTCCTAGACAAAAGAACCGCGCCGGATGCTGGACAAGCACCCGGCGCGAGCTGCTTATGCGGCTGTAATGATCCTTCACACGTTACTGTCCCCCTCGCTTCAGTGGGAGGACCGCTTCTGCCACGCCGCCACCGGGGGCATCAGCGCCTCTTCGGAGGGGGTGGGGAGGTCGAGCAGGGTGGGACCGGGGTGGGCGAGGGCGGCGGCCAGGGCGGCGCGGAGGGCGGCGGGCGTGGTGACGGTGTGGGCGGCCCAGCCGTGGGCGGCGGCGATCTGCACGGCGGCGGTGTCGTGGGTGAAGTCTACGCCGAAGTAGCGCCCGTCCTGGTGCAGCGCCTGGAGCGCTTTGATCCAGCCGAACGTGCCGTTGTTGAAGTGGAGGATGGTGATCGGCAGATGCAGCCGGGCGATGGTTTCCAGTTCGGCGGCGCTCATAGCAAAGCTGCCATCGCCGCACAGCCCCACCACCGTCGCGCCGGGCCGGGCATAGCACGCCCCGACCGTCGCCGGGATGGCGTAGCCGAGGCCGCCGTGGGCGCGGGGGATGAGCACCTGCCGCCCGGCGGTGGCCTGGGTATAGTAGGCCGAAACGTAAGGCGTAGGCGTCCCCGCGTCGGCACAGAGCACCGCATCGGCGGGCAGGATCTCTTGCAGCGCGTCAATCACGGTGAGGGGATGGATCGTGCCATCCGGCGCGGTGGCTTGCGCGTGGGCCTGGCGCTGCCATTGCTCCCGGTGGTTGGCGATTTCGGGGGCGACAGGGCGCGACCCTTCGCCCACCTGTTCGTCTGATCTAGTAGAAGCTAATACGGATATGAGGTCGACCAGGGCCAGCCGGGCATCGCCGCACACGGCCACCGCCAGTGGGTAGGTGTTCCCCAACTGCTGGGGGTCCACATCGATCTGGATGATCGGCGGGCCGTGGCGGCGGGGGCTGGTGTAGCGCTGGGTCGCCACCTCGTTCGCCTTGCAGCCGACCATCAGCACCAGCGGGGCGGTGGCAAGGGCGATATTGGCGTAGGGCCGCCCGCCGTTGCCCCCGGCCACGCCCAGGCTGAGTGGGTGGGTTTCGGCTATCGCGCCTTTGCCGGTGATCGTTGTGGCAACCGGTGCGTCCAGCAGTTCGGCCAGCGCGGCTAATTCGGCCTCGCCGCCGGAGAGGACCACGCCGCCCCCGGCCAGAATGACCGGGCGGCTGACCGTCCGCAACAGCGCGGCGGCCTGGGCCACGGCGGCTGGATCGGGCCGGGCGGGGTAGGCGGGGGCGCGGCAGCACGCGGCCTCGGCATAGAGTTCTTGTTCGTGTTCAGCGGGGAACGGCGCCTGGAGTATGTCTTCAGGCAGGCTCAGGTGGGCCGCGCCGGGGCGTCCGGTGGTGGCGGCGCGAAACGCCCGGCGCACCGTTTCGGGCAAGAGTTCGGGGCGCACGATGCGGCTGGTCCACTTGCTCACCGGGCGCATCAACGCTTCCTGGTCGAGCGCGGTCAGCATCCCACGGCCCAACCCGCCGACCGGCACGTCGCTGGTCAGGGCCAGGAACGGCACCGACGACCCGGTGGCCTCGGCCAGCCCTGGCAGCAAATAGGTGGCCCCGGCCCCGCTGGGCGCTTCGCAGACACCGGGGCGACCCGTCAGCCGGGCGTAGGCATCGGCCATGAACCCGGCGGTGCGCTCGTCGCGGGCCATGATGTGGCCGATCCGCCCGTCGGCGCGCAACGCTTCATAGAAGGCCAAACTGGTATCGCCCGGTACGCCGAAGATGTGCCGGACCTCGTAGCGGTGGAGCAACTCCACCAGTGCAGTTGCAGTATTCATGCCGGTATTGTACCATACAGGCCGGGCAGCGAGAAATCAGGGGCGAGAAATCAGAAATCAGAGATGATATAATCGCAGCGGCTTATCTCTATGTTTCGGTTCTTCTCATAACGTGAAAACTGACTTCTGACTTCTGACTTCTGATTTCTGATTTCTCCGATTGACATAATTTGCAGGCCTATGCTATAGTGAGGTTGACATAAACGTGGCTAGCGGTCAGCCTCTTGTGCTTTGTGAAGGCAACCCCCGATGTTGAAGCCCGATCCCTCAGCGGCTCCCCGCCGCTCCCGGCTGGTTCTGGTTGGTTGGATTGTGCTGCCTGCGCTGGCGGTGCTGCTGCTGGCGCTGGTCGGGGCGAGTTGGCTGGCCGGGGCCTCCCCGGCGGCAGGGGTGGACCCCGCCCTTGCGCCCACTGCTGCGGCCACGCTGCCCCTGGCTGATGTCGATCCCTCAGTGGACCCCGGCACTCCGGCACTGGTGGCCGACGATCCCCTCGTCGCCAGCGCGACGCCGGAGATCACGGCCTTGCCCACGGTGACGGTGGACGCGACGACCCTGGCGCTCCTGGCGCAACTCCCGGCCACGGTGCCGCCGCCCTCGGACACGCCGACCCCCAGCCCTCCGCCAACCGATACGCCGTTGCCCCCGCCGACGGCGACCCCGACCCTGGAACCGGCGCTGGCCCAGGCGGCTGCCGGGCTAAACCCGCTGACCGGCCGGCCTGCCGACCCGGCGACGCTGGCGCGGGTGCCGTTGACGATCATGATCGACAATCACCCCGATGCCGCGCCGCAGACCGGCCTGAACGACGCCGATGTGGTCTACGAGGCGCTGGCCGAGGGCGGTATCACCCGCTTCATGGCGATCTTCCTCAGCCAGGATCCCGGCACCGTCGGCCCGGTGCGCAGCGCTCGCCCCTATTATCTGGAGTGGGCACGCCCGTTCACCTCGCTCTATGTGCATTGTGGGGGCAGTTGGGAGGCGATCGACCTGCTGAAAGAGTGGGGGATGCTGACCGATGTGGACTGCTTCGACGGCAATATGCCGTTCTGGCGCAGCAGCGATCGCGTGCTGCCCCACAACCTCTACACCTCAACCAGCGAACTGTGGAAGCTGGCGGCGCGCAAGGGGTTGACCGCCCCGTCGCCGCTGCCTTACTTCCTCCATGGGCCGGAAGCGGCCCCCGATGCCCGGCCCTCCGGCGGCAGCGTCGGCTTCACCTTCTCGACCCTCAGCCGCTCGGATGTGCAGTGGATCTACGACCCAGACACGAACCGCTACCTGCGCAAGCAATGGGGCTACTGGCACCGCGATTACGAGAGTGGGGCGATTGTCTCGGCCAAAAACGTGGCGATCCTGTTCAACCATGTCTGGGAATTGCCGGGCGACGAGAAGGGGCGCATGGGCACCGACACGACCGGGCACAATACGGCGCTGATCGCCAGCAACGGCCATTTCGAATGGGGCTACTGGAGCCGCAAGACCATCGACTCGCCGCTGGTCTTGCTGGATGGGAACGAGGCCCCGATGCGCCTGGCCCCCGGCACGCTCTGGATCGAGTCGCTTGGCATCGGCCACAAACTGACCCTGGATGAGCCGTGACGAGTTGCGAGTTGCGAGTTGTGAGTTGTGAGTTATGAGAAGGGGTTAGGCTTGCGGGATAGGCAAGTGGTTATGTTTCCGCAGGTTCCTCGAATTCCTGGAACGTGCCCATGTCCTCCATATAGTGCCAGGTGCTCATGTCGGGGGGGTCCAGGCCGAGTTGGGTGAGGATGGTTGCTATCTGGGTGCGGTGTTCGCACGAGTGGGTAATGGCCTGGATGATGAGATCGGCCAGCCGGTAGGCGATGTTCTGGCGCGGGGGGCGCTGGTGGACCCGAGTGTCGGCGCGGGCCGCACAGGCCAGTTGCAGTAGTTCGTCCTCGGCCCAGCGGGCGGCTTGCTCCAGCGCGTCAAACCCTGGGAACTGGCCTTTCGGCAGGGGCACCGGCGGCATCCGGTCATTGACGCGGGTCACGTAGCTCACTTCCGCCCCGATGGTGTGGACCAGGGTATCGCGGATCGTCCCATAGCCACCAATTGCCGTCGTATCAAGCTGCTCATCCGTTAAACCTTCGCAAAACTCCAGCAACTTCAGGTTGGCCCAGGTGTTATGGTGAAACAACGCCGTCACCACGCTGTTATCCTCTGCATTCCCTTGTTCCGGTTCTGGCATCCCGCTCTCCTTGCTGAATAAGGACTCACGCATCACGCATCACGCATCACGCATCACGTTTCCCGCCCCAGGATCTCTTCAATCTTGTTCACCACATCTTCCAGATCAAACGGCTTGGCGATCCAGCCGTCGGCGCGGACGCTCTCGGCTTTGCGGGCGATGCGGCGGTCGGCAGAAATGACCAGGATGGGGATGCGTGCCGTGGCCGGGTTGACCCGCAAGAGGTGGCCGATTTCGCTGCCGTCCATGCCGGGCAACATGATGTCGAGGGTAATCAGATCGGGGGGGTGCAGTTCCAGGTGGCGGCCCATGGCGCGCGCATTAATCGCCACGTCTACCGCGTAGCCCTGTTCGGTGAGATGCTGCATCAGGAGATCGCTGATGAAATAGTCGTCATCGACCACGAGGATGCGGCGCTGACCCTGTCCGCCCACAGCGGTCCTGCCTTTCCCCTGTTTGGTTGCGGAGCATAAGCGACCGCGTACCCTGGCAAGAGGGTACGCGGCTCAGGTTCTTCTACCTATTACAACGCCCCGGTCGAGACGACGTTACGGCCTGGACAACTATTCTGCGTCCGCCGGGCTGGGGCTGGCAAGCTCCACGAAGGTGCGCAGGGCGGCCCCGTTCGCGCCTTTGGAGGAATAGGTATTGCCGCGTTCGCTGTAGGCGGTGCCTGCGATGTCGAGGTGGACCCACGGCGTGTCGGCCACGAACGCCTGAAGGAACAGCCCGGCGGTGATCGACCCGGCAGCGCGGCCCCCGGTGTTCGCCAGGTCGGCGATGGGGCTTTCGATCAGCTCTTTGTATTCGGGGAAGAGCGGCATCTGCCACATCCGCTCGCCGCTTGATCCGGCAGCGGCCAGCACCTGGTCCACCCAGCCCTGCGGCCCGCCCATCGCCCCGGTCGTGATGTTGCCCAGCGCAATCACCATCGCCCCGGTCAGCGTGGCGGCATCCACCAGTCGCGTAGCACCGCGGCGGCGGGCCAGATCCAGCGCGTCGGCCAGCACCAGGCGGCCTTCGGCATCGGTGTTGAGGATCTCGATGGTCTTGCCGTTAGCCGCTCGCACCACATCGCCCGGCTTGGTCGCTTTGCCGTCGGGCATGTTCTCCACCAGGCCGACCACGCCGATCACATTGACCTTCGGCTTAAGCTGGGCAATCGTCTGCATCGCGCCGAGCACGGCGGCAGCCCCGCACATGTCGTACTTCATAAAGTGCATGTTCTCGGCAGGCTTAAGCGAAACGCCGCCCGTGTCGAAGGTGACGCCCTTGCCGACCAGACCCAGGATCTCGTTGCTGCCCCGGTCGCCGCGATAGCTGAGCACGACCACGCGGGCCGGGTGCTGGCTGCCGTCGGCCACGCTCAACAGGGAGAGCATCTTTTGCTCGCGCAGTTGCTTCTCGTCCAGCACATCGCAGTCCAGGCCGACGGATTTCGCCATTGCCTGGGCGCGGGTGGCGACTTCGACCGGGGTCATGATGTTGGCCGGTTCGTCGGCCAGGCTGCGGGTGAAGGCGACGCCACGGGCAATGGTCGCGCCGCGCTCGGCCCCGGCTTCCGCCGCTTTGCGTGCATCACTGCTGCCCACGACCAGGATCACATCGCTGATCCGGCGCGTTTCTTTGTCTTCGGTCCGGTACAGGTCGGGTTCGAGCGGGCCGGTGAGGGCACCATCCACAATGGCCTGCGCGGCGCGGGCAGCAGCGATGCCGGGGGTGCGGATCGCATAGGCGATGCGCTTGACCCCTCGGTCGCGCAGCTTGCGGGTGGCGGCGGCGGCCACGTTGCGGGCCTGGATCACCCCGAAGCGCTCACGCCGCCCGCTGCAAATCAGCAGGATGCGCCCGGCCTTGATCCGCCCCAGCGTGCGGATCGGCTCGGCCTCGTAGATCTCACCCTTGAAGTCGTCCCCGCCTAACGCCTCGGCCAGGGCACCGTCCAGCGCCTTGTCGAGGTCGGCCCATTCGGCGGGCAGCGTGCCCTTTTCGTCGCGGAACCAGTTAAGCACCAGGGCGTCGGCATCCACCTGGCCTGGGCGGTCGTCAGTGACCCGCACTTTAATGTCCCGAATGTCTTGCATAGCCTGCTACTTTCCTCCTGCTGATAGTCCCTGGCCCTGGTTCTTGCACCCTTGCATCGTTGCCAGGGGTGTCGGTGCGCTTTAGCTTACACAGTTTCATGTCCGCTGTCAACACCGGGCCGCCCAACATGCGGATTTGCTACACAATTGCAAGTGGTGGCGGGCCGCGCTGCTATGCCCTCGCTGGGCAGTGTGCGATAGAGATAGCATAGCCTATGCCAGGGTTATTAAACCTTCGGGCTTGGCTGCACTGCTCTGACCATATTTGTCCCCGATATGGGGCGATTACCCGTCGAGCGGGGGCACCGGCACCTCGGCCCGGTTACGCTGGAGCACCCACAGCGAAACGCCGTGCATCCCCAGGGCGACAACCGAGGCGCAGAGAAACGTCACGGCAATACCGGTCGATTGGAGCAACAAGGCCACCACCAGAAAGAATCCGACAAAGCTGAACGACCCCAGCACCACCCCACGCAGGAGCCGGCCCGTGGCGGCGGCTCCCTGGGCGTGATGGGTAAACCCACCGAGGATGCTGGCGAAGATGGGGAACGGGGCCAGCAGCCCGCTGAGGTGTGGCCCCAGCACCTGGGCCAGCCCGGTGATCGCCAGCACAAAGCCGGTGGCGACGACCATCCGCACGGGAATCTCCCAGGGCGGCGCGGTGGCAATGGGCTGCCCGCCCGCGGAGCGGGGTAAGAGCTTGAGGATCGCGGTCAGGATCACTACCACGGCGATAAAGGCCGGGGCGGCCTCCACCGTGATCTGGGTCAGCACCGCCGTGGAGGACAGGGCTGCCAGCCAACCCAGCAGCATCGCCAGCGGCCAGGTCCAGTGACGGGCCGCCCAGCTATAGGTAAGGCAAAAGATGCCGACAGAGATGATGCCCGGCATGATCGAGGCTGCTGTTGCGGCGGCGAATGTTGTGCCCTGGTCCAGGGCGAGGAACAACACCACCGGGCCGGAGGTCAGCGGCAGGCCGATCAGCCACCCGCTGATCGCCGGTCCCCAGCGCCGCCCGAGCAAACTGACCGCTCCGATCAGCAGCGGACTCAGGATCAGCTTGAAGAGGAAGGTCGCCATAGCGTCGGGGGTTCCGGGCCGAGGCTGCGCGGGGGTGGGCGGCGGGTGAGCGGCGCTAGGGGATGTTGGCCTTAAAGGTCAAGGTCTTGACCGTTTCATCGCCTGCCGTCGAGAGGATCGATATGGTGCGTTCGGTCGCGCCCTTTTGGCCGTCCTTGCCGGGGTCGTATAGCACCGCCAGGATCGCCCGGTTGCCCACCGGCAGATCCTGAGCCGAGATGGTGCCGCTCAGGCAGCTACAATTACTGAGTAGTTCATCCACATGAACGGGACCGTTGCCGATGTTCGCGACCGTCAGCACGGCGCTTACGACCCCGCTGGCCGCGATCTGCCCCCAGTCGTGCGTCGTCTCGGAGACCGCCAGCCGCCCGGACGGGATGAACGGGATCAGGGTGGGGCGGATATGGGCTTTGTCCAGGCTACCGACCGTAGATATTAGCTGGTTGACGGCGGCGTAGGGGCCCGTCTGCAACGCATCTGGCGCGGCCAGGGTGGGGGTATCCAGCGGCTCGGCCACATGGGTGCCGCTAAGCGGGACCTGGGTGGGTAGCGCCGCCACCGCAGTGATGGTCGGGATGGGTACGGGCGTCGGCTTCGGGGCCGAGTTGGCCGAGCGCAAGCCCCAGACCACGGCACCGATGCCAAAGATGACAACGACCATGCCGCCCATGAAATTCCACGGCCACCAGTCGCGGCGCTTGGGCGCAGAGCGCGTTGTGAGCGGGGCACTGCCCGCCCGTTTGCGCGCCGGAGCCGTGGTGGGCCGGGTGGTGCCCGGTGCGGGCGGTTTGCTGGTG